>NZ_JBFRBC010000027.1:0-42847 GCF_040932045.1 Microbulbifer sp. TYP-18 | reverse complement strand
TTTCCGAAGAATATTTAGTCGATTTGATAAGTTGGATGTCGTTTTTAAGTTCTTCATCAACTTTTCATTGATCGCTGACCGGCTAATTAGTGTTAACAGGCCCTAGAAAAAAGTAGCGTTATTACACACCCTCTGTTGACACTTTTTTCCCAATATTATTATCCGAAACCGCGCAGATTTGATTCCGTACAGATAGCCAATAATCTGCATCCGAAAGAACAGTGCCGGATCGATTGAAGCTCGACCATTGTCGGGGCAGTACAATGGTGACGTCAGATCATAGATAAATTCAAGATCCAATACGGCGTCGATCTTACGGAGAAGGTGGTTCTGCGGTACGAAATCGTCGAGGTTGACCGTGTGAAACAACTCTGGCTGAAACTAAGTGCGTCCCTGCATGGCTTTCCCCTTAAGTCGGCCCCAGAAATATTATCCGAGACCGAACACGCTAAAGCAAGGAATTCAGGACTTTTTCAACAGCCCGTCTGAACTAATCCAACTCAGCCTCAATCTGATCATCAATAAGTTTGACCTGTTCCCTGCATACGCAGGTTTAAATGTCTTCCTGGCACAAGTTTGAAAAGAAATTTTATACCAACTCAGGTTTTGTGGACTGTTTTTGGTGAATCCAGTCAACTATTTCAGAATCTGGAGTATAACCAATTACTGTTTCCCGTAATAGCTGGTGTACACATTCGTAGTCATCCTGTTTTACTGCATTAAGTAACTGGGCCATGATTTCCTTAAATACCCCCCAAGATAAATGATCTTCAGTAGCACGCATGATCATTGGATGATCGGTTGGACTGACATCGTCATTGATCAATAATTCTTCATAGAGTTTTTCGCCAGGGCGCAAACCAGTAAACTCGATCGCAATATCGCCGTGCGGGTCCTGTTCGGATTGTACTGTGCAACCACTAAGGTGAATCATCTTCTCTGCCAACTCGGCAATCTTTACAGGCCTTCCCATATCGAGGACAAATACGTCGCCCCCTAGTCCCATGGCTCCGGCTTGAATGACCAGCTGAGCGGCCTCAGGAATAGTCATGAAGTATCGAGTGATATTGGGATGCGTTACCGTTACCGGGCCACCACGCTTAATCTGATCCCGAAAACGTGGAATTACCGAACCCGATGAACCTAGCACATTGCCAAATCGGACCATGGTAAAGCGAGTTTTATTTACCTGATTTACTACTTCTCCATCATTGAATAGCGTAGGAGCAGACTCTTTACTCAAAGCCTGCAGCACCATTTCCGCAAGACGTTTCGTGCTACCCATTACATTGGTCGGACGCACCGCCTTGTCAGTCGAGATCAACACAAAATGCTCGACTCCTGCCTTTACCGCAGCCTGCGCAGTATATAGGGAACCGAACACATTATTCATCACACCTTCTGCGATGTTATGCTCAACCATCGGTACGTGTTTGTATGCCGCAGCATGATATACAGTGCTTACTTTCCATGAGCGCATTAAATCCAGTAAGCGGTCTGGATTGCGAATGGAGCCTAAGATTGGCATCAGTCGCACCCGCAGTGACTCGCGACGAATCCGCTGCTCTAGCTCGGTGTGGATGCTATAAAGATTAAATTCACACTGCTCAAATAACAGCAGTGTGCTTGGACCCGTCATCACAATTTGCCGACAAAGTTCCGAGCCAATTGAGCCCCCGGCGCCAGTTACCATCACCACATGTCCACGAATACAGCGTTCAAACAGTTCTTTTTGTGGCGGTATGGGATCGCGACCAAGCAAGTCTGCAACATCAACTTCCTGTATATCCTCGACTTTGACACGACCACTCGCCAAGTCCATAAATCCCGGTACGCTGCGTACATGTAAAGGAAAGCGCTCCAGCAACTCAAGTATCTCTCGGCGGCGCGCACGGGAAGCAGATGGAATCGCCAAGAGAATTTCTTGCGCACCGGTCTGTGCAATCATTGTTTTAATGTGCTTGGGTTTAAAAACTTTTAAGCCTGCAATTTTACGATTGGCAATACCAAGGTCATCATCTATGAAGGCCACGGGCCGCATGACCTCCCCCATTCGTAAAGCCGCTACCAATTGATTACCTGCTGAGCCGGCACCATAGATCGCTACCTTAGGCAAATGACAACCGTGCTTGATAAATGGAACCTGTGTTGCTGCCTCATACCAACTGCCAGTAAAGTACTGACGTATCGCTAAACGAAGGCCACCAATCATTATCAGACTCAACCACCAATAGATGAAGACTAGGGAGCGCGGAACTATAACTGGAGATTCTCGATACCAATAGACCACCAAGGCCAGCACCAAAGCTGAGAGTGTTACTGCTTTAAATATAGTGATCAGCGCATCTTTTCCAAAATAGCGCATCACCGCTCGGTACATGCCAAATTTTATAAAAATCGGTACCGCAATCAATGGCGCAGTGATAAACAACCATACATATCCGGCAAGAGGGTTAACAGGTTTTTCTAACCCTAATCGAATTGCAAACGCTAGCCAAAGAGCCAGCCATATCAACAGTACATCGGTCGCGACTTGTAAGATACGCTTATTTCGACGCGACAAACCCAACAGTGAGCTGCGCAACTTGTGCATGGTTCACTCTCCCACCCCAATTCCAAAAGTCATCTTTCAATCCACAACATTTCAGGTGCCATTGACTATCTCTTACTGGCAATACCCTATACACAACGCAAAAATCTTATATGGCCCAACACTAAGACACAAAAATTACTCGAGTACACACCATAAGTTTTAGCCACCTCAGTATTACTAAGGTAGCTTTCGCTGATTTGAGCTGTGGACAGTGTGATCGCCGTATTTTTCACCATAACGCTGTATCTCTACTCACAATTGCGCACTCACAGGCGTAAGCGTACTAATCTCTGTATTGGCATTTCACAAATGCTATAAAGTCCGTTCAACTCTGATCAACAGTTATCTACAAACGGTGCCGCTCTAACAAGACCCACTTTATTCCGCTTTCCCTGCCTTAAACTTTACCGCCAGCATCACCAACGGAAAGTAGGCAATCAGCAGCCCAGTTAAACCATCGATTTTTCCCAAGCCTACCCAAAGCGCAATCGGCAATAACCAAAATAAATTGATCCCCACTACTCCCAAAGTTACCGGCAAGTGCCTGCCAAAATGACGCGAAGCGTACTGATAAGCATGGCTTCGATGTGCCTCATACACTTTCTTTCCACGGAGAAATCGGCGAATCAAAGTCCAAGAAGCATCTATTATGAAAACTCCAAGCAGAATTAACCAGCACCATAAGAACTGCGGCGCCACCCAAGCGGCTTGTAGAGATAGTATGCCCAAAGTTATACCCAGAAACCCGCTGCCGGCATCACCCATAAAGATCCGCGCCGGCGGAAAGTTCCAAAACAAAAAGCCCGCCACTGCAGCCGTCAATAGCATCGGCATAATCCAAGCCATAGCTTGTTGAGAGCCTGGGAAGTCCAACGTTGTGTACAATAGCATTCCACCCATGCACACACATATTGCTTCCACACTCGCGATGCCATCTATCCCATCCATGAAATTATAGAGGTTTAACAACCATACGAGATAGACCACAGCCAATGTATAACCAACCCACCCCAGATCGAAGTACATGCCGAATAGATTAAACGGCGGCAGCCCTCCCAACCAAAACAATGCCCAAATAGCTGCACCAAAATGTCCCAACAGCCTCCAGCTCACAGGAATATGACTGTGATCATCCAAAAAACCAATTATGGCTACCGCAGAACCTGAGCCTAGTAGAGCCAACATCAAGCTCCAAGACAGCATATGATTCAATGCCAAAAACGGTAAAACTGACAAGAAAGTAAGTACGATAGCCACCCCACCACCGCGTGGCATTGGGGTCGAATGTGAACTGCGAGAATTTGGTATATCCATTAAACGCCCAGTTAAGGCATAACGACGTAAAGCGCCGGTTATAAAAAACGAAGTACCGATCATAATCGGCAGTAATAACCAAAGGCTCATTTGTCAGACTACCCAAAGATGACAGTGTTGATAGATCATAACTTTTTTCTTGCTGCTGACACAGTAGTTCGCTATTTTCCTTAATTTCACTAAATCTAAACTCTGTCTAGTATAGTCAAGTCTCAAATTTCCGGCATGCATAGAGTCGGCCAACCTCTTCTAGCATTTCAGTTGTAGTTCGCATCGGCTTCCAGTCGAGTAAATTTTGAGCTTTAGAAGAATCTATCTGTAGAGAGCGACAAAGCTGTACATATAGGGACTCCTTTTTAAGCAATTTCGCTCCAAACTTTAATAATACGTCGGGAACAGAGATTATCAGTGACTTTTTGTCCATCCCGCGCGCAAGCGCTTGTACTATTTCCACAGTAGAAATGTCTTCACCATCCGACACAAGAAAGAGTTGACCAGCCGCCGCTGGGTGTTCTATACACTGAACTATTAGACTCACTAAATTGTCAACTGAAACGATGCTACGGCGATTATTAATGCGGCCAAAAGGCAAAGGTAATTCTGTGGCTATAAGGCTGAGTAATCGTGCAAAATTTCCCGGGGCATCAACACCATAAACGAGTGGCGGGCGAATTATAACTAATTCTGTATCCGTATCGGTAAAGAACTTTTTCAGCCCCATCTCTGCTTCAAACTTGGAAATCGCATAATCCGCAAGAGGCTTTTCCTCTTCTTTTTCGTCAAAAGGACGGAAAGAAGTTTCCGGCCCATTCACACCCACAGAGCTAATGAAAATAAAACGGCGCACACCTGACCTTACAGCCTGTCGAGCTAAACGCAAACTAGCCATACAGTTTGCCTTGCGAAGAGCTTTTAGAGGATACTGATCATTTTCGCTTACAACATGAGCACGGCCAGCCAAGTGTACGATACAATCTACTCCGTGGCACGCCACGTTCAAATCACCTGCTTTTTCAAGATCCAGCTCCACGTAATCAATGCCTTGCTCGCGTTCACGTGCTAGGCGCACAAGCCCTTGTACATCAAAGTAGTTAGCTGCTAGATAACGACACAATGCCCTACCTATGAACCCATTGGCACCGGTAACTAATACCTTGCGCATATAGCCCTCTCAAGTAATTTTGTCATTGGTCCGAGCCCAATAGCAGCGAGTAGTCATAACAGGAGAAGCAAAGTTTAGATTCCAGCAACCTTGACATACAGTAGGAAGGCCACAGCATGGCAAATCAACTCTAAATAGGAGTTCGATAACAACAAGTCTATTCTTTTACACTTTAAATCAATGTGAAATCCTCATTAGTGGCCCAGCGCAATTGCTGTAGGAGTTTGCAACGCCTTGAAAGTTTGCAACACTAAACTCATCAAATCTCTCCACTATAATTGAGCCACTACAAATAGAAATACCAAAAACTGCATGTACAATGACTCTCCAAACAAGTCGCATAAGATGTCGAGCCAACTACGTTCCTCAGTGTGTACTACTTCTCCATCGCTATATAGATCAAAATCTATCTACCAGTGTGCGATTCCTTCAATGATTGCTTCAACTGTTAATAGTATTTCTCATCATCGAGCAGAATGATAAATAGACAATTTAATCAAAAATGGACCGAAGTTTAATTTTTCCGCCGCAGTGGCGCTCAATTATCCATCAGAAACATCCGTGAATCGACATATCTGGTAAACACACTACTTGACCCTACAAAGACTTAAGTGGTTATTTTTCATTCAAATCAAGCTTACTTTTGCCCACAAATAGATAGAGCGACGGATCCACCAGCATCGTGAAGCCTTTCCCACTTTCCGATCCATCCAGCTTCGGGAAATGTTGCCAAAATTGGCTTAAGTAACGGGAAACCAAGTAGCTCCGTTTATTTTGTTAGTCACCACTGTCGCAAATATGCGAACCAGCCTAACTAATCAGGCCCTCTGGAAAATCAAAGATCCATTGGTACCGCCAAAACCAAAGGAGTTGGATAGCACCGCATCCACTTTCATTTCCTGAGGCTGGTATGGCACCAGGTTGATACCTTCGCAGAACTCATCCGGGTGATCGAGATTGATTGTCGGGGGAGCCACCTGGTCCCGAATCGCCAATGTTGCAAAAATCGCCTCGACGGCACCCGCCGCTCCGAGCAGGTGCCCGGTCATGGATTTAGTGGAACTAACCGCCAATTGCTCCGCGCGGTTGGCAAATACGGATTGCACCGCACTAACCTCTGCCCTATCCCCCAGCGGAGTGGAAGTGCCATGGGCGTTGATATAACTGATGTCTGCCGGGTCCAGGCGCGCATCCTGCAGCGCATTGCGCATGGATAAAGCGGCACCCTCCCCGTTTTCCGGTGGCGAAGTCATATGGTGGGCATCGCCACTCATGCCCAGGCCACTCAACTCCGCATAAATCTTGGCGCCGCGGGCCCGGGCGGTTTCATACTCCTCCAGCACCAGAATACCGGCGCCCTCGCCGAGGACAAAACCATCGCGGTCCCTGTCCCAGGGACGGCTGGCCGCTTGCGGCTGATCGTTTCGGGTCGACAGGGCGCGAGCGGCACAAAAGCCCCCCAGACCAGCCGGCGTGGTGGCCATTTCCGCTCCGCCGCAAACCATCACATCGGCATCTCCGTACTGAATTGCACGGAGTCCCAATCCCACCGCGTGGGTACCGGTTGTACAGGCGGTGGTGGTGGAGAGGTTCGGCCCTTTCATGCCGTATCTGATCGACAGGTTTCCCGCCACCATGTTGATAATGGCACCGGGGACAAAAAATGGAGATACCCTCCTCGGCCCCTTATCCCTGATCAGCAGCGCATTCTGCTCGATGGCTGCGATACCCCCCATACCGGAACCGATACATGCGCCCACGCGATGGGCATTGTTGTCGGTCACCTCCAGGCCACTGTCCTCCATAGCCTGAACTGCGGCAACCAATCCGTAGCGCAGAAACATGTCCATCTTGCGCGCTTCTTTTTCCGCCAGCCAGGGCGCGGGCGAAAAATCCTTTACTGTGGCGGCAAAGCGGGTGGAAAAGGCCGAGACATCGAAGGACTCAATCGGCGCGGCACCGCTGGTTCCCGCAAGAATCGCCGCCCATGTTTCGTCCAGGGTGTTGCCCAGCGGAGTGACCATGCCCATTCCGGTAACAACTACTCTTCTACGCGACACGCTTGTACCCTCGCAAATGTGTTTGATACCTGGAAATATCCGCGCCGCCCCCAGGGACTTTTGATCCACAGCGGCCACATTTCCATTCGACTAAAAAGTGAGAGCCGCGCTATGTGACATAGAACGGCTCTCAGATCGATGGCTTAGGGCAGCTAAAACTGCCCCAGCGCTAACTTGCCCAGCGGGGGTTACGCCAAGTTGTCCTTGATGTAATCAATGGCCAACTGAACAGTAGTAATCTTCTCAGCTTCTTCGTCGGGAATTTCAGTTTCAAATTCCTCCTCCAGAGCCATCACTAACTCAACTGTGTCGAGGGAGTCAGCGCCCAGATCTTCGACAAAAGAGGCTTCCGGCTTCACGTCTTCTTCTTTAACGCCCAGTTGCTCAGCGACGATCTTCTTAACGCGCTCTTCAATGCTGCTCATGATTCAATTTAACTCCTAGTGGATAAAAATCTGTTGTAGCCGTCATTGTTGTTTTACCGCTCACAATGAGCATACATAACGACCGGGTCACACAGCTTCTGGTTAATTCGAGGCGGCATTGTACCCCGAATTATCCGGGATGTAATGCACCCCTACTCTCAGGTAAAAATTAGACCAAAAATCCTTTACCTATCAGTAGGTTATAAAGGATTTTTAATGTATTGGTCAGGCCATGTACATGCCGCCGTTGACGTGAATGGTTTCACCAGTCACGTAGCCCCCTGCGTCACTGGCTAAAAAAGCGACAACCGATGCAATTTCCTCCGGCTGCCCGAGGCGGCCGAGAGGAATCTTACCCAGCAATGTCTCACGCTGCGCTTCCGGCAACACCTTTGTCATATCCGTATCGATAAAGCCCGGGGCAATCGTATTGACGGTAATCCCCCGGGAGCCAACCTCGGCCGCCAGCGAGCGTGCGAAACCGGCTACTCCCGCCTTGCTCGCAGCATAGTTGGACTGGCCGGCATTGCCCATACTGCCCACTACGGAACTGATGTTGATAATGCGGCCCCAGCGCGACTTGGCCATATCCCGCAGACACGCCTTGCTGATGCGATAAACTGCCGACAGGTTGGTGGCGATAACCTCGTTCCAGTCCTCATCCTTCATCCGCATCAGCAGATTATCCTTGGTGATACCGGCATTGTTGACAACGATGGTCGGGGCACCAAACTTTTCCTTCACGGTATTCAGCAATGCGGACAGGCTATCGGCACTGGTTACATCCAATACCATGCCGCTACCCTCCATGCCCTGCTCCCGGAACCGCGCGGTTATTTTTTCAGCGCCGGCTTCGCTGGTGGCAGTACCGATAACGGTAGCACCCTGAGCCCCAAGCATATCCGCAATAGCGGCGCCAATTCCACGACTGGCACCTGTAACCAGTGCTACCTTGTCTTTCAGTGAGGTTTTCAGTGTCATTGTTACTCCCTTAATACCCCGCAATGGGATTTACTCGGCCGCAGTCGCCAAGGCTGCCTTCAGCTGCTCCGGCGCCTCTACCGTCAAACTTGTCAGGTTGCGATCAATACGCTTTGTGAGTCCCGCCAGGACCTTGCCGGGTCCGCACTCCAGCAATATCTCAGCCCCTGCCGCAGCCATACTCCGGACACAGGAGGTCCAGCGCACCGGGCTGTAAATTTGCTCTACCATCAACCGCTTGATGGATATCGGGTTCACTTCTGTACTGGCGTTTACGTTGTGGACTACGGGAACGTCCGGCACTCGAAATTCTGTCTGTTCGATTTGTGCAGCCAGAGCTTGTGCGGCCGGGCGCATCAATTCGGTGTGAAAGGGTGCACTGACCGGCAGCGGTTTGGCCCGTTTGGCTCCCGCCGTTTTGCAGGCTTCCACCGCCCGATCCACTGCCGCGACACTACCCGCTATGACAAGCTGCCCCGGGGAGTTGTAATTGACCGCTGCCAGGATCTGACCCTGCGCCGACTCGGCGCAGGCGTCCTCTACGACTTTGTCTTCCAGGCCGATAATCGCCGCCATGGCCCCCTGTCCCGCCGGCACCGCTTCCTGCATCAAGCGGCCCCGCTCCCTGACGAGACGCACGGCGTCCCGAAATGAAACCACACCTGCACAGACCAGTGCAGACCACTCCCCCAAACTGTGTCCCGCCATTTGTGCGGGCTCCGCTCCACCCTGGGCGCGCCAGACGCGATAGAGTGCGACACTTGCGGTAAGCAGCAGAGGCTGAGTGCGTTCGGTGAGATTTATGTCGGCCGGCTGGCCATTTTGACAGAGGTCCCAGAGATTGTATTCGAGTACTTCAGAGGCCTCGTTAAAGGTGGCCTCGACTTCGGAAAATTCGGTGGCGGCGTCAGCCAGCATTCCGATCTTCTGTGAACCCTGGCCGGGAAAGACAAATGCGAGCCTGGCATTAGTCATGGAACATCCTTAAACCTGTGTGGCGATTCGGTAGAGAGTCCGCAGTCAGTCCCGCGCTCTCACCATTGCGGAAACCAGTCGGTCGGCCAAATTCGCTTCCGCACATTCTTTGGCGGTAATCATGGCCCGGTAGAATGCCTCACTACTGGCACCACCGTGGCTTTTGACCACATTGCCTTTTACCCCCAAAAAGCTGGCGCCATTATAGCGAGAGGGTTCTACGTTTGTGCGCCATTTTCGCAACAGATTTATGGCTAATTGGCCAAAAAAGCGCTTAACCGGACCGGTTGCCTCCATGGTAAAGGGTTTTTGACCGATTAGTCGAATAACTCCCTCCGCCGCCTTGATGGCCACATTGCCCATCAGGCCATCGCAAACCACCACATCCACATCGCCGGTAAATATATCGTGCCCCTCCACGAACCCTGCGTAGTTTATGTGGGGGTCCGCCTCCAGCAACTCACCCGCGCGGCGTATTTCACTGGGACCCTTGCCGGCTTCGGCCCCAATATTCAGCAGCGCCACCCGCAGCTGTTGCTGCCCCGTGTGCGCCCGCTGGGCCTCTATGCCCATACGGGCAAAGTTCTGCAGATCCTCAGCGCTGCAATCGATGTTGGCGCCCAGATCCAGTAAAAAGCAGGAACCATTCTGGCTGGGCACTGACTTGCCCAGCGCCGGACGACGGATGCCGTCCAGTGTCCCCAGGATATTTCTACTCAGGGCGAGCAGCGCTCCGGTATTGCCCGAGGTGACCATGGCATCCGCCTCGCCACTGCCGACCGCGCGCAGCGCTTCCGCCATAGAGGACTCCCGCCCACGTCTCAGGGCCTGTACAGGGCTGCAATGCTGGGTGACAACCTGTTCGCAGTGCACCAGCTGCAGACGCCTGGTCAACTCGGGGGCATAGGCGCCCATGAGGGGTCGTAACTTTGTTAGGGGGCCGTAGAGCTGTAGCTCCGCAGGGGGGAATCGCTGAAGAAATCTGGCGCAGGCCGGAACGACAGAGCGGGGACCCAAGTCCCCGCCCATCGCGTCCACCGCCAATCGCAATTGGCTGGGCAAAAACCTACTCTTCTTCAGAGTCGCCGGTTTCAATCACTTTGCGACCCCGGTAAAAGCCGTCCTGGGTTACATGGTGACGGCGGTGCTTCTCACCCGTGGTGGGGTCCACGGACAGGGTCGCACCTGCGCCCAGAGCATCGTGGGACCGGCGCATACCGCGACGGGAACGAGTTTTCTTGTTTTGCTGAACAGCCATGGCTTGCTCCTAATATAACTAAATTACACTGGAATCGGGGCGCCTACCGGCGAGCCCAAACCCGTCGGCCAAACCATTAAGACTTGCCTGACGAACCCTTCAGCCGTTCCAGCACTTGAAAGGGGTTTTTGCGCTGCTCTCCTTCCGCCGAGTCATCCGCGTCACTGGAGAGGAAGCGGTCGGGGGCGACACACTGGTCCTCATGGTACGCAACCATCGGCAGACTGAGTAAAAGCTCATCTTCCAATACGTCATACAGATTCAGCTCATCGCCATCCTGTATGATCGGGTCCAAATCCCTGGGCAGTGCCTGCCCCTGCTCTTCAGACCACACTATGCCCCAGTGTAACTGCGTCTCAACCTCTTTCAATATTGGCTGCAGACAGCGTTGACACAGTATTTTTACCCGACAGTCAGCGCTACCACTGACCATCAGGTGACCGAGGGGACCACGCTCAAAGTTGAGCTTGGCGTTGATATCCCCGTCGATAGACTCGACCGCCTGCCCCAGGCGCTCCAATTCAGCAGCGGCTACAACACCTTCGAGCCGCTGCTCGCATTGCACCAGCTTCCGTGCGTTGACACTTCTTGGGAGCCTGTTTACAGAGGGGTCGATCGACATAAGCGCGCAATTCTATGGACTCTCCAAACCCTTGTCAAAACAAATCAATCACCGCAATATCGCGCCCCCGGTGGTGAATTTGGCCTCAATCCAGGCGAGGTAATCCATGTCCCGCAAACTCGTTTTAGCCAGCAGCTCTCCCTATCGGCGGTCGCTTCTCCAGCGGCTCGGCCTGCCCTTTATTTCGACATCCCCCGACATCGATGAGGCGCCACTTGCCGGGGAAACCCCGGCGCAAAGCGCCACCCGGCTGGCGCGGGAAAAAGCACTCGCACTGGCGGCCCTGCATCCCCATAGCCTCATCATCGGCTCGGATCAGGTGGCCTGCTGTGAAGGACTGGTTTTGGGCAAGCCCGGTGGCCGGGAGAAGGCCCTCCGCCAGCTTCAAATGTGCAGCGGCAAAAAGGTCAGGTTCCACACCGGCCTCAGCCTGCTGGATACCAGTTCGGCAAATCAGGTCACTGAAGTGGAAACTTTTGACGTCTACTTTCGCTCACTGAGCGAAGGACAAATCCGGTCCTATGTTGAAAGGGAAAAACCATACAATTGTGCAGGATCATTTAAAGTCGAAGGGTTGGGCATCGCA
This sequence comes from Microbulbifer sp. TYP-18, assembly GCF_040932045.1. Taxonomy (NCBI): domain Bacteria; kingdom Pseudomonadati; phylum Pseudomonadota; class Gammaproteobacteria; order Cellvibrionales; family Microbulbiferaceae; genus Microbulbifer; species Microbulbifer sp. TYP-18. The sequence goes on along the minus strand of NZ_JBFRBC010000027.1, from coordinate 30,871 downwards.
TTATTCGAAAAAATGGAAGGCTCTGATGTAAACTCCTTGATGGGCCTCCCATTAATTCGATTAGTTAAACTATTGCAGCAATTCGGAATTGATCCGCTGACCGGGAATTCAACCCTCAGGGAACCAGTGGAGGCCACTCCAGAAGCTCGGAAAAATGATCGATGACGGCATTGGGCTGACATTCCTTCAGCTTGTCCGGGTGGTGTGCACCGTAACTGACGCCGACTGCCGCCATCTCCATGGAGGCCGCCATCTCGAGATCGTAGACTGTATCCCCCACCATCACTGCCTCCCCGACCGGGCAACCGGTCTCCTGTAGAAGCTCTTTCAGCATTCTGGGGTCGGGCTTGGACGCCGTTTCGTCCGCACAGCGGCTGGCAGTGAAGATGCCGCCAATTCCGTGCTCCTCGAACTCCCGGTTCAGTCCGCGCCGGCTCTTGCCGGTAGCGACCGCCAGTCGATGTCCGGCGCCAAGGAGCCTGCTCAGCGTGGCACGCACGCCGTCAAATAACGGCAACGGCTCCCCCCTGGCCGCCAACCACTCCTGGGAATACAGGTCCCGCAATTGGCGGCGCTGCGCGGCGGTTGCCACAGGAAAGAGGACGCTTGCCGCTTCCGGCAGGCCGAGCCCGATGATATTCTCCACTGCTTCGGCACTTGGCACCGAGAGTCCTGTCCGGTCAGCCGCCCTCTGCATACAGGACACAATGCGCGACTGGGAATTACACACAGTTCCGTCCCAATCCAGGATCACCAGCATGTCCGCCCCCCACATTACTAAATTGACGTGCCGACAACCGCCGAGCCTTTACTATTAAACCGACAATTCAACAGGTCATCCCTGATCAATCGGGTTGCCACCCTTTGAATTGATCACGAGTCCAGTGACTCAACCGGCGCGCAGCCTATCCAGCACCCTTTCAAGCTCTGCAGGCAAAGGCGCTTCAACGCAAATCCTGCCACCATCGGGCAGATCACAGTCCAGGGATGCGGAATGGAGAAACAGGCGCTTTAGCCCCAGCGTGCGAAACTTCTCGTTCTCGCCCTCCTGGGCATACTTTGCGTCCCCCGCCAGCGGACACCCCACCGACTGTGCGTGAACGCGAATCTGGTGTGTACGGCCGGTCACCGGCTCAGCCCGCACCAGCGTAGCGAGCGGGTACCGCTCCAGAACCCGAAAGCGGGTTTCCGACGGTTTGCCCTCCGGGCTCACAACAACCATCCGCTCACCGCTCTTGAGCGTGTTCTTCTTGAGTGGCATCTCAATTACGCGATGCCCGCGGGGCCATTTGCCGCAGGCCAGCGCCAAATAGGCCTTGCCCACCCTGCCCGCTCTCAGCTCCGCCTGGAGGTGCTGCAGTACCGATCTCTTACGCGCCACCATTATGGCGCCACTGGTATCCCGGTCCAGCCGGTGCACCAGTTCCATAAACGGCTGCTCGGGATACATCTGCCGCAAAACCTCAATCAATCCCAGCCTTACACCACTGCCACCATGGACAGCGAGACCGGCAGGCTTGTCGATAACCAGCAGCCCCTGTTCGTCATAAAGCACGGATTTTTCGATCAGCTGCCGCAATTGCCTTCCGGCCTGAGGGGCTGGCTTACGCTCATCGGTGCGAACCGGGGGTACACGAACCAGGTCCCCCGTACGCAATTTGTACTCCGCCCTGACCCGGCCCCGGTTTACCCGCACTTCCCCTTTGCGCAAAATGCGGTAAATGCGTGAACGAGGTACCCCTTTCAGTCGAGCCTGTAGAAAATTGTCGATCCTTTGACCCGCCAGCTCAGCGGGGACCGTTAAGTACTGCACCCCAGTGGAGGGGGAAGAGTCTGGGGAGGTCGAAGTCTCAGTCCGGGAAGCCGGGTGAGAAGGCAGATGATTACGCATAGGCGCGGATCATAGCCGCCCCAGGGCCACAATTGAAGCTTCATCGGCTCCGTGCTATATTGCCGCCTCCCAAATTGGGCTGGTTTTCGGCGATGCGGATTCCCCTGAGGTGAACCTCGGACATCGTTCAAAAGAAAATACCGCCAATAAACGGGTCGCGGCAGGCTGCCGCATTGTCAACAAAACTTCGCCTGCGAGGTTGCGCCCCACCCAAAGGCTTCGGGCACCTCGCCGGCACTGACACCCGCGTCACCGCGGGAAATATCGCGAGGGTAAGACGGGCTGGAGCCCGCAGCGCTTGAACGAAAGGCTCAAACACTGACGTGTAACTCTGCAGTAGATACAACCAGCGACCGAACTGGTAACGCGGATACCCTCCCACTGGAGGATCCAGCGGTACAACTTACAGACCCAACATGGTACGGCCATAAGCCGGCCAGGGCAGAGTTACCCGAAAGAAGATGACACCGCCACTCGCCGCAAGCAGGACGGGGGCGGTCAGCGAGCGGGCAGTAATTGTTGCCGCGAGCTGTGCGGTACCAGACGACAAATGGTACTGTTGATACGAATACCGCGCCGACTGCGCGTATTCCGAGTTGTAGCACTGTGATGATCGGGGAGAGAGTTGTCGGGCCAGTCATTTTGGCCGCGCTCCGCCCGCCTATCTATCCGTGCTTGGCCTAAGTTTCCTGGATACAGGACGGCCATTCGACAAGCCTGCAAGCTTCAGTGTCTGACCCGCGCGCAATGCGAGGATAAAAGACACACATGAAGAGAATGCTGATCAATGCAACTCAGCCGGAAGAGTTGCGGGTAGCCCTGGTCGACGGCCAGTGGCTATACGACTTGGATATTGAAAACCGGACCCGCCAACAAAAAAAGGCCAACATCTACAAGGGCAGGATCACCCGCGTGGAACCCTCCCTGGAAGCGGCTTTTGTTGATTATGGCGAGGAGCGCCACGGATTCCTTCCTCTAAAAGAAATCTCCCGCGAATACTTCACCAAGCAGCCCAAAGACATCGAAGGCCGCATCAAGATCAAGGATGTGGTCAAGGAAGGCATGGACGTCATCGTTCAGGTGGACAAGGAAGAGCGCGGCAATAAAGGTGCAGCACTCACCACATTTATCAGCCTCGCGGGGCGATACCTGGTTCTGATGCCGAACAATCCCCGCGCCGGCGGCATTTCGCGCCGAATCGAAGGGGATGAGCGCTCAGACCTGCGCGAAGCGCTCTCCAATGTGGAAGTTCCCACCGGCATGGGCATCATCGTCCGTACAGCTGGGGTTGGCCGCAGTGGAGAGGAACTGCAGTGGGATCTCAACTATTTGCTGCAACTGTGGGACGCCGTCAAAAAAGAGGCCGATACCTCTAAGGCGCCGCACTTCCTCTTCCAGGAGAGCAACGTAATCATCCGCGCCATTCGAGACTATATGCGGGATGAAATTGGTGAAGTCATTGTCGACGATGCCGGTGCCTACGAGTTGGCCGCCGAGTTCGCGCGGCAGGTCATGCCCCACTACGCCGGCAAGGTGAAAAACTACCAGGACGCCATTCCCCTGTTCAGCCGCTACCAGATCGAAAGCCAGATAGAGACCGCTTTCGAGCGCGAGGTAAAACTCCCCTCCGGCGGTTCCATAGTGATCGATGTGACCGAGGCATTGGTGTCCATCGATATCAACTCATCACGCGCCACCAAAGGTGGAGATATCGAGGAAACGGCCCGCTCGATCAATCTGGAAGCTGCAGATGAGATTGCCCGTCAATTGCGACTCAGGGATATGGGCGGCCTAATAGTAATCGACTTTATCGATATGCAGAGCAAGTCGAACCAGCGCGAAGTGGAAAAGCGCATGGAGAAGGCCCTGGGCATGGACCGCGCTCGCGTGCAGGTCGGGCGTATTTCACGCTTTGGTCTGCTGGAAATGTCCCGCCAGCGCCTGCGCCCTTCGCTCGGTGAAACCACCTTCCGGGTCTGCCCCCGCTGCAGCGGTCAGGGGACCATCCGCGGCACCAAGTCCCTCGCTTTGTCGATTCTGCGCCTGGTGGAAGAAGAGGCGAAAAAAGAGCGCAGCGCGGAAATTCGCGCCATTACCCCAGTGAATGTCGCGACCTACCTCCTAAATGAAAAGCGTAGTGCCATCAGCCAAATCGAATCCCGCAACAGCACCCGTGTCGTAGTGGTGCCCAATACCGACCTCGAAACGCCGCACTTCGAGGTTCAGCGCCTGCGTGATGACGATGCCACCACCCTCGAGACCTCTTACAAAATTTCCGGCTCAGCAGAGGAAACTACCAGAGGCGAAGAACCGGTCCGCCCGGTGGCCCAGCCCGCGGTGCAACAGCTCTCTCATACTGCCCCCGCACCAACGCCCACCGAGCGCCCCAAAACCAGGGCCAAAGCCACCCGACGCGGTGGCGAGAAGCCCGGCCTGATCGCCCGATTGCTCCAGGCCATTGCCGCGCTGTTCGGGGATGAAGCCGACAGCAAACAAAAGCACAAGAAAACCAAAGGTCGGGGCAAGAATTACCAGAGCCAGCGCAATCGCGGCAAGCGGGGCACCCGCGGCGGTCGCACAGAGCGAAATAAAGAGCAACACTCCAATCGCAGCGAGCGGACCGCCAAAGGGGAATCACAGGAAACCAAGCGCGAGGACAATATCGAGGCTGGCAGTGAGCGATCTCGGGGCGAAGGCCAACGCCGTCGCCGACGTCGCGGTGGCGAGGGCAAGCGTCGTCAGGAAAAGGTCCAAACCGCCGCAACCGAAACCCCCGCGGCCAAAACACCTGCACCGGCGGCGAGTGAGCAGGATGCAGCGCCCGCGGACCAGGAGCGTCCGGCGCGCCGCCCCAGCAATGTACGGGGCCGGCCACAACCCAGGCGTCGCGGCCGCCGCGGTGACAACCCGGCTGCGGCAACCGTCGCCAGGGATCAGGAAGAGCTGAACCGGGAAGTCAACGAAGCAATCGACGAAGCGGAGGGTGAAGCGACCAAATCTGCGCAAAAGCCCCTAGCAACCGATACTGAAGTGGCGCCCAAAACTAAGGCCCCTGCCAACACAGAGGCACCACAAGAGACAACCAACCTTGTGGACACACCTGTCGAGGCGCAAACCGAACCCGTCCCGGAAACGGTTAGCCCAACGTTGCCCGAGACTGGGACTCTCCAGGCCAGCTCGCCGGAAACAGAAGAGGACAGCGCCCCTGTGGAGCTGGAATCGGCCGAGAGCACAGTCGTCAGCAACGAAATCGTCGAAGAAATTATTGAACTGCCAGCGGCGCAGGAATTGCGAGAGACTGAGCTGGATGAAACAACACAGGTGGAGGCCAGTGTTTCGGCTACCCCAACCGAACCTGCTGAATCTGCACCCCAGCCAAATGCAATCGCTACGCAGACAGACGTTGAGGAAGCGATCGCGCTGGCTCCGAAAGCGACAGGCGAGCCCCAAGCCCGTGGCCGCGCTGGCAATGATCCCCGGATCAACCCCCAGCCGTTACAGCAGTTGGCGATTGTAACTTCCCATCCGAACATCGGCTTGGCGCATCCGCTCGACACCGCAAATCCAGCCGCAATCGAGCACAGCCCGCGGGACCTGCAACGCCCGGCTAACGACCCTCGGGGCCAACGCCACAGCAACTACACAGCAGCTGTAGATGCCGATGGTTCTGCGGAGGCGAGCTGATACTGGCACTTTGTTTTTACGGTTCGAGAGTTGCACAAAAATACGGCTAACTCCTTGAAACCGCTAAAAAAAACGTGGGTGGGCTTGTACCGGCAGTCACTGCCGGTATAATGCGCCCCACAAACCGGTGGGGTGGCTGAGTGGTCGAAAGCGGCGGTCTTGAAAACCGTTGACTGTAACAGGTCCCAGGGTTCGAATCCCTGCCCCACCGCCATAAAAAAAGCTGTAAAATCAACGATTTATGCAGTATACAAAGCGCAATCGATTTTCCCCGATTGCGCTTTTTTTGTACTAATTTCCGCAAGGTCTCAACCAAGTCTCAACGCGAAATTAGAACTCCCCAAACTGGCAGCTAAAGCGGCGCTATTGATCCAATCGGAAAGTCTCATCTCTGCCCCGTTCGCTGGCGGTTATTTCAACTAAAATTTGACCTCCCCCTACCCCGCCTTTCAATTTTGATTCAAAACTGGGCACTGATTGGAAAAGCCCGTGGTTACTGGCGTTCGGCTATTTTTGGCTGTGAAAAATCTTTTCAAATCTCTTCATTTTTCTTCAATTTGTGAAATCCTGAAAATCGCTACAGCCCACGACTGGCGGGGTTTGCAATGGTAAAACAGACGTACGCCTGCGTAAAAGCAAACCCTGCGAAGAGCGCCACATCAAGGTGAGTGAGACCTACTATGAATACCACCTCAAGGCGCAGTCCCCCTACTCCGGTAACCGCCGCTCAGTGCCGTGGATTCAGATGAAAGGCCACTGGTTGCGCCAAGCGGGATTTGAGATCAATACGCCGGTCAAGGTCAGGGTGATGGCGGGGTGTCTGGTGCTGACTGTTGAATAGCCCTGCTAAAAACAAAGCCCGACAGAGGGGTCTGTCGGGAGAGTTTGAATTTATGGTGCGAAGTAAGAATGGGAAGCTGAGTACTGTGTCAATATTTTACTCCGACTCTAATTTTAAGTCTCGGACTACGGTTGATTTCAATTTTTTAGCTTGATGCCGCAGTTTTTGTGTCGGAGCACTCTTAGAACATGCATTAAGGGCATCAACAAGCTCCTCATCATACCGTAATTGCTCAACGTACTTTAAAGACAAATTACACCAATATTCTGAACCCGAATTCAGTCCAGAAAGTGCCACTTTCTGGAAGGGAAAGCTTTCTAACAATTCAACAGGGAGTTGAGCAGACTTAAGCCCATCTTTTAAAGCCTTTTTAACATCTGGAAGAACAGCTTCGAGAATAGGATAAAGTGGCATGTAGGATTGACCTGCATAGAATTCATATACAGACTCTTTTCCTATTCTGATCCAGTTACCATTATACGACAATCCTAAGAATAGACCGAGAGCCTCCAAAGCCACCACTTCAATCCATCTAATAGACCTACCTTCATCACCCTCAACAGGGCTTTCTTTCCAGGAAGATACGTTGGACAATAATTTTTGACTCACACACTAAACCCTCTATTTCCTGTAAGTTGCAGAATGGCTAACATCAACACCATTTTGCCTCATAGATTTGGTAAATTGCTCTCGAATACTAGCGGTCCAATTTGTCCCATAGTGACCACTTGATTGATCTGTCATCAATTTACCGTTTTGCCTCCATATCGATCCACCTACAATATTCTTATGGCCAATTTTCCCCGCCATTCTAATCCCGTCATGGCCGAGAGAGTTTCTCCCCATTATGAAACGCTGACTTTTAGGATCGAAAATAAAATCGATCGGTTTAGAGTTGGTAAGGTTCTGAACTGCTTTTGAGGATTTGAAATTTGAACTTACCTCCAAAAATCCTTTCGCAGGCCCACTTCCCCTAACTGCTCTAGTCGTGTTCCCACCAGGGATTCTACTTAATGCTAGACCAACAGCTGCCTCACCATATTCACCGTTACTTGCAGATATTGCCGATTCTATTGCTCCCGCTGCGCCTGTCAATCCAACGACCGCATCGCCATTACCACCAGTAAGTGGATCTAAAAAATCTCCAGTTTTTCGTAGTGCATCCGATGCAATTTGATTTCGCATCGACCAAGCATCACCTAGAAAATCGAAAAAGGAATAATCGGAACTTCCATTACTCTGGCCATCATCAACTGCATCTCCACCACTCTGAATCTGCTGGCGAGAACCCTGGTTATTTGTATCTTGAGGTGCAGCTTGCTGGGAAGCTGCGCCTGAACCTGGATTTGAAGCGCCATTACTGCTCACCCCAAGCGAAGTTACAAGCTTTGAACCACCAACGGTGATTGCTCCATTGACATTTTTCGCCTGAGATACGTCCTTCTTGATATGGCTGCCAGTTACTTTCTCCATCTGCGCCGAATACCCACTTGGGTCGGTCCCCGCCAGGGGATTATTCATGATATAGCTATAGGGATTCAAGGACTGGGAGTTGCCCGGCGCCTGGATAATCGGGTCCACCGACAGGAACCGGCCCAGATGATAGTCGTAGGTGCGACCATTCATATGGATCAGCTCTACATCGTCCAGGTGCTCGTGGTCGGTAAAGCCCCGGGTGGTGAAGGCGCTGTCGAGGATGGCGGGGGTTTTGTCGAGGACATTGCCCAGCCGCGGCTTACCGAACGGATCGAAACTGTGGGTTTCCATCAGGTTACCCTGATGGTCCCCCACGGCTGTGGTGGAGCCCAGCCGGTCCCTGTGGCTAAAGCCGATCTGGTGGCTGGTGCCGGCACTAGTTTCGGTGGTGGTGACCACGGCGATATCGTCGATAAAGTGCCGGTATTGGGTTTCGCTTCCGGTGGTGATCTTTTCGAACAGCTTGTCGATATAGAGGGTGGTTTTGCCACTGCCCTGGTTGACCTGCTTGTAGCGCATCTGGTCGGCGCCATAGGAAAAATAGAGGTCAGTGCTGCCCTTCTGGATACGGGTGGGTTTGTTAAAGGCGTTGTACCAGATACGCTGGGCGCCGTTTTCGTGGGTGCGGTTGCCGTTGCCATCATAGCCATAGGTCTTACTGCCACCGCCCACCAGGCTGACGCTCTTGACGGCGCTGGGACCACCACTGGTACCGCCGCTATAGCTGTAGCTGCTGGCAAAGTCATCTTTTTTCAGCAGGTTGCCGATGGCATCATAGTCGTAGTCGATATCGGGGCCATCGGTACGACTGCTGTAGTCGAGCCGGTTAAGGGCGTCGTACAGGTAGGTCTCGCTGTTGACGGCGGGACTCTGGCTGGGGATGCCGACAGTTTTGTCGCTGAGGTTGCCAAAGGCGTCGTAGCTGTAGGCGATGGCCTGGTGGTTATGCACCAGACTGTCAAAGGCGGTGCCGGACATTTGGCCTGTTTCAGCATGAAATCCGCGCCCGATCTGATAGTTACCGTCGCCAACATTGGCGAAGTCCCAGTTACCCCAGGCATCCATCTGGGTGATTTTGCGGTAGCGATAGCCGCTGGCGGCATTGCTGGTGCTGAACTGATAGCCGGCGTCGTTGTAGCCGTAACGCAGGGTGAGACCGGAGGGATAGCTGAGCCCTTTGAGACGGCCGTATTGGCTGTCGAAGTGGCTTACAGTCACAAAGTCCTCGCCGTCGATGGCGGTGGTGACCTGGTAGGGCCGGCTGAGGGCGTCGTACTGGTAGCTGCGGCTATAGCTGGCGTCACTGCGGCTTTCACTGGCGGGCAGGCCTATGCCGTTGGTGGCGCTGTCATAGCTCCAGCTGGCCTCCTCCACGCCGTTGACGCTGCGGCTGTCGATCCGGCCCAAGCGGTCGTAGACAAAGCTGGTCACATCCAGGTTACCGTCGGTTTCGGTTTCCACTTCCCCAAAGCCGGTATAGGTAAAGGATTTCAGCCCCATATTGGGGTCGTCCACCCAGTCTTTCTGGCCCAGGGCATTGTACTTGGCGGTGATACGGTTGGTGTCGGCATCCTGCAGCACTATGGGGTTGCCGGCGCCGTCGTAGGCGTACCGGGTACTGCCACCCAGGGCGTCGACGGTTTCGGTGAGCTGTTGCAGGCCGTTGTAGGTACGGCTCATGGTGCGGCCATTGACCTGTATATCGGTGGTAAAGCCCGTACCCTGTTCGTGGGTGTAGGTGATATTGACGCTGTCACAGCTGGCGATCCACTTCCCGGGCCGCCTGGAGAAATACATCAGCCTATGAGGCTATTTGGCTGACACAGAACTTTGAACACCCTCACCCCATAGGGCTGAAAGGGGGCGTCAATACCTTTGCATACGTGTCTGGTAACCCTTTGACGTATGTTGACGCCCGTCACGATATTATAGCTTTCTAACCTTTGATTTCAATAAAGCGGGAAAGACCCGCTTCATCTTTTTCACATCTAAATAAAAATCCATCAACAAGAAGATCATTACCTTTTCTCGCAATCAATTTATCAGGGTTTTCTGATTGCAAGCGAGTAATAAATTCTTCTGTAATTCCAGTAGCAGGACAATCAAGGCTATCAACCAATGTTGTCGCCTTCTTGTGTAATTCAATGCTTTCAATGCTTTCAATGCTACTTAGTTCGTATTCAGTAGAAGCCACATTAACCAGCAAAAGATATATTCCCGCAAGAATCGCGACAAATAACAGTATCCCAATGACAACTTTCATTTATCAGCCCCCAATTGCCGTTCGACCAGCAAACGTAATACAGTTATTTCCGGCACCGTAACCACCGCGATTCGGGTCATTCGCAAAATCAGTAACCGATTTCTGCATAGTATCAAAGTCCCCTTCATGATACGTAGTTACTGGAGAAATACCCTTGCCAGCCATTTCAGAATGAAGCCCATTCCCTTGGCCATTTGGATTATTCGCCCAAGTACCGTATGTAATTGGATTTCCATACGATCCATTCGTTTTTAATGATGTAGCTGGAGTATTTCCTATGTTTGTTTAGTTGTCTATCAATTATCTATTAATTCGAATTCATCAGATAGAAGAGTTAGCCTGTGACTTTCTGTTCTTCCCTCACCACGATTAAAAATTTTTTCTACACGCACATATTCTTCACTTACTTCATACACTTCCAAGATATCGTGCAACATAGAATTAATGTCTCGAACTTCTTCTACAGGCAAGAACTCTGTGATTCTTGGGTTTATATGAATAATTTTAACCTTTGAACCCACTAAAATTTTTTTCCCATTAACATCAACGGACATATTTATACCTTGCTATAAATGATCGCCTTTTGGCCCCGTGCACTCGCATTGAGTGTGATGATGATCGGAACCACCAACCTTGGCCCTAGCCATATTCTCTGCCATATTCCTTGCAGTTCGTGCGTCATTAGCAACACCAAACCCACAACCAAATTTTGGAAAGCACCCCTCTTTCCCATTTAAATCCTGTGCGCGACATATGCATGTATACTTCCCAGGCATCTTAGGAGGCCAAGGAAAGGTAACTCCGTCTTCTTCAGTGCAGTCATTTAGACCACTAACAATTCCCTGTAGCGCTCTTGCGGCTTGATAAGAACGGTATCCTCGATAACCAATTTTAACACCACGTCCAATGTCTATTGCAATGCCAACGCATGCGCCTGTTCCACAGACTAACCCGGTTGGGTCAGTTTTCATAACCGGGCTCTGGAAAACGTACCCGTAGGTATTTAGCCCACCTTCCAATCCAATCGGATCACTCTGAATGTATCTCCCTGTCGCGGATCATAATCTCGATAGTAGTTGTAATAGTGCGGAGCTTCTTCCCCTTTGATCTGTCCTGGAAAACGCAAGTTGACCACGGTAGGGTTGCTATCGTTGTCCGGGTCGGTGTTTGGTGTCAACTCCCCGAAGGCATCGCTGTCCCAGCGCCTATGGTTTCGCTACCATTGGTGCCGACGTTCAGGGTGTTGACATGATCGGTGTGCAAGTGGGGGTTTAAGCCAGTCGCGCTCAATACTGAGGATTCAATCCCCCCAATGCTGGGAGAAATACATCCGACTATCAGGAAAGCGTATCAAGCTTTCACTCTGCCTACAAATTCCCAACTATGAGAACCTCCAATAAAAATCTTCATGCAGAGCCAGCAGTATACTTATAACTTATAAATATATCCTTCTCCTCGACAATCTTATCCCCACCAATTTCACACTCTTCGATTTCTTTCTGTATAGAACTAATTTTATTTTCAAAAAAATATTTTCAATTTTTTCAGAAGGATATTCCAACTCAAGCTCTGTTAGACTTCCACGAATAAAAAATCTAATAGATTTTTCACTCTTATTTCCAAATTTATCACACTCAGACAGCACTACTCCTTTATCTACCGATGAAACCAATTGATGGATGTTTGAAAGAATAGAGTCAGACATGATAAGAGACATGAAACCTACTCGGACACCGCCTTGGCTAAAACACTTCTTTTTTTTACACCAATTTGCCAAGCGAAAACCATACACACCACTCTCCCCAGAAAAAGATGGGCGATAGAATCCCAAAAAAGTAATAAAATCATCAAATTCTCTTAAGCACCAAAGCAGCGTCTCAAAAGTTATAGTTTCTCCAGAGAATGTTGCAGAAATAACCGAAATATCAGTCATTTTTTTCTCATCAATTATTTTTAGCTTGGCAGGAGTTAGTTCCCGCCGTTTATTTTCTTTCAAAAATACTTTGCCACCTGAAATTCCTTTCTCCCAAATAATTTCTTTCATCTTTTAGCCCTTAAATTGGTCGAGATGACCTTGCCATTCAGGTGGAACTCCTCTTCCATCTTTTGGAAGAGTCCAAATATTGCCATTTTGTCAATATATGTCTCTAGTCTTGAATCTCCAATCCCGTCTTTTAGCTCGTGCGGGTCCACTACCTTCACCTTCAACCATTTATCGGTAGGTTTTTTTAGTGCCCCTTCAGGCTCGGAAGGACATTGACCGGAACCTTCTGAACTTTCCTCTCTCACCCCCTCTTCAGTAGACTTTTCCGTGGACTCAGAACAATAACCGATCAGCAAGCACGATAGGGCGTGTCCAATACTCCGCCCAACGGTGCCAAATCCGTCAACTATCAGTCCACAAGCTTAACGAGAGCGAAGGTGGCATCGCTAACGAGAACGCTTACTCAAGCTGCTCCACGTCAACAGACCGAAAGCCTTCGAACGTTGGATGCATCCAACTCAGAGCCTCAATCGAACACTGTCGCAACTGATGATCCACGTCCCTAACTGCCTCGAGAAGTGCATCAGATTATAGGGAAAAGAATATCAAACTTTCACTCTGACCAAGGTTTCCTGACCTAATGGCAATTCGGTTCACTACACTCACTCCTTAAGTGCCCACCAAGCCTATTATTTATTTTGGTGCACTCACTATTGGTAACAATGGGGGAAAAATAATATACATGCTCAATATCTTTATATTGAAAAATATTAATACAACTTACAAACTCATCCCCATTTATAAAATTTTTGAATTTTAATATCTTGTTAAAACTCTTTTGAGCTTTACTTGGAATAGTAGAGGGCTTTGCCTCCTTAAGGAGGTTGTAATAAAATTTTCCTTTTCCAGCGGTCAACTCTACACAGTTTGGGCTGATGTAGTATCCAGAATAAGGACACAATTCAACTTGCTCTGGAGGAGCTGTATTTATAATTTCACTCTTCAGCCTCGATACTCGCTCATTATTACGCACAATGACAAGAATAAAAGGTACAAATATTAGCAAAAGTGCAAACGTATTCACCCATTTCAGATATTTACCTTGCTCTCTCATTGCGTCAATTCACCACCATCGACCAACAGTATTGTAAGGAATTGCCCATACCTGTGAACACTTTGATGCACCCGAGTCGGTATGGATTTTAAGTTCCAAGGGTGGTTTTTAAGTGAGTCTGGACTCTCTTCCCGATTCGACTATGGCCGATCTCAAGGCGGCAACGCTCAATGCCGCCGAGAGCGCTCTGGACGAGTTGGAGACCAAATGGGGCGACAAGGACCCGATGGTGATCCAGGCCTGGCGCAGCAAGTGGCCGGCCCTGTCGACCTACTTCAAGTATCCGGAATACGTGCGCAAACGATTTACACCACCAATGCTGTCGAAACCGCCCATCGGCAGTTCCGCAAACTGACCAAAACCAAGGGTGGCCTTGCCAACGAAAACAGCTTACTCAAGCTGTTATACGCCGGTATACTGAAGGCCTCCGAGCGCTGGACGCATCCGATCCAGAACTGGAACCTGACGCTGTCTCAGCTGGCGATCCACTTCCCGGATCGCCTGGAGAAATACATCAGCCTATGAGGCTATTTGGCTGACACAGAATTTTGAACACCCTCCCCCTAAGTCCCGCTCATTCTGATCAACGATATTTCGTCTTAACCTGCAGGTGGACAAATTAGCTATACAGTTCTGTTAGATCGACATGGTGGCATAAACAAGCTACTTCAACACCGACAGAAGGTTCGATGTAAAAAACAACCGTGCCCTTATCGAACGTAGCAGTATTTAAGTTCAACAGCTTCTTGCAATGCTCAAGGTAATCCGATGAAGAATAAGATTCAAATATTAATACATCAAGAATGACATTTTGCAACATCATTCCTGAAGCAAAAAATCGTTTTATACCATCAATGTTTACAATCGCATTTTGGTTTGTAACAGGATAGTGCAAGAGTAATTTTGCCGACTTGGATTCGTGTTCAACTTCAATACGCCTTATTTCCCAGTCATGTAACTCTGTTAATTTCATGTACAGTCCTTAATAAGCACTATTTTATGACTGATACTGGAACACCGAGACCGCGACCACTTTCATTCCAGTTATGTGAATGCGGAGAGCCTTGTCCATGGTCATGTCCATAATCAATATCAACTGCTGGCGTTCCATCATTACCATATAACCGATCTTGTTTACCATGCGGATGTTCTGCCCAAGTCCCTGGCTCTCCATTGAAAGGGATTCCGCGCTGATTGGATTCGCCATCAGCTGGGCACTGACCACCTTCTTCACTGGAACCTTCACCAGCGTCATCAGCAGCTTCAGAACAATAACCGATCAGTATGCACGAAAGAACACGGCCAGTACGGCGCCCAACGGTACTTTGCAGCCCGCGCGATACCGCAGCACCAGCAGCACGTCCGCCAATAACGCGAATGCCAACACCAACAGCGATATTTGCCCATAGTCCGTAAGAATCGGTATAAATTAATGGATTCCCGCCGACATAAACGTAAGTATTTATGCCCCCCGCTAACCCGATAGGATCACTAGTGAGGTAACGCCCAGTACTGGGGTCATAGTCCCTGAAGTAGTTGTAGTAGTGCGGCGCCTCCTCTCCCTTGATCTGCCCCGGAAAACGCAGATTGACCGTGGTCGGATTGGTATCGTTGTCCGGGTCGGTGTTCGGTGTCAACTCCCCGAAGGCATCGCTGTCCCAGCGCCAGACTATCGTTTCGCCACCATTGGTACCAATGCGCGGTGTGTTGAGATGATCCGTGTGCAGGTAGGTGAGGGTTGTGCTCTGTACCGTGCCTCCGCTGTAACTGGTCTCGATCTGCGCGACCGGCATGTTGTCCAGGTAGATATAGTCAATCTGGCGCTGGATGTCGGTGCCATTGGCGGCGATATGGGTTTCACCGAGATACTGGCCGCTCAGGTCGTAGTGCAACAGTGTATCTTCGGCCTTGTCGGTGCGCACCCGCTGGCCGACGGCGTTGTAATAATAGGTGCCCTGAAGTATGCCGTTTTCGGTGTAGGTTTTGAGCCGGTTGGCGTGATTGTGGCTGTACTGCTGCAGCCCACCGTCAACGCTGGTGGTGTTGCCGGCGGCGTCGGTCACCCAGGCTTGGTTGTCCCTTTGGGTCAGGCGGTTGGAGGTGGTCTCGTGGCTGTAGCTGGTGGTGCTCAGGGTACCACCGGTGTTGGTAGCGTCCCTCTGGGTGCGGTTGCCCACCAGGTCGTACTGAAAGCTGTTTTGCCCGGCCGCATAGCTTTCATCGCTAAGGCGATCGAGATTGTCGTAGCTAAAGGTGCGGGTTTTGCTGCTGTCCAGGCTATCGGTAATGCCGGTGATATTGTCGGTGGGGTCGTAACTGTAGGTTTGCGACACTATGGCGCCGATAGCAGTGGCGCTGATCCCCTGCACACGGCCGTCCTGGTCGTAGCTGTAGCTCTGGGTAATACCGTTGCCATAATCCATGGCAGAGAGCCCGATAAAGGCGTTGTACTGGATATTGCTGACCAGGGTCTGGGCGCTGGCCTGGGCATTGTCCTGGCTGGTAATGGCGCTGATGCGCCCGAGTGCATCGCGGCTGTAGCTAATAATACGACCGGAGGGATAGGTGATCCCGGTGATCCGCCCTTCGCTGTCGTAGCTGTAGTGGGTATTAAAACTCCTGCCGGTGATGGTGTCGTCCTGCTGAGTAATCCGGCCCAGGGTGTCGTAGCTGAGTGCGGTGCTGCCGGCGTCGTTGCTGTAGCCGGTCAGGCGCCCTACCCCTTTGTTGCCACCGCCGGTGCTGTCGTAGGTATAGGTGGCGTTTTCGCCGGGGCTGCCGGGATAGCTGATGCCGGTGAGTCTGTTGAGGGCATCGTAACTGTAGTTGGCGGTGATACCGCGGGCGTCGGTGCTGGAGGTGCGGTTGCCGGCGGTATCGTAGACCGCACTGCTGGTGCCGGTGTCCGGGCTTACCAGCCCGGTGAGATTGCCGGTGAGGTCGTAGGTGTACTGGGTGCTGTTACCGCGGGGGTCTACCACCTGGGTGACGCGGCCCGCAGCGTCATAACTCAATTGGGTGCTGGCGGCGAGGCTGTCGGCATCCTCGATACTCTGGACCAGGCGGCTGAGGCCGTCGTACTGGTAACGGGTGTTGCGGTTGAGGGCGTCGGTGGTCTGGGTCAGGCGCCCCATACCATCATAGGCATACTGGGTGCTCTGGGACTGTGCGCCGAGGGTCTCTTGCAGACGGTTGAGCGCATCGAAGGTGCGGCTCAGGGTACGCTTTAGATTGTCGGCGCCGTCCTTGACCTCTTCCTTGCGGATGTTGCCCTGGGAATCAAGGGTGTATTGGATCTTGCTGCCTTCGGCATCTTCTATTTGCGTCAGGCGGTTGCGGTCGTCGTAGCCAAACAGCAGATTGTTGCCGTCGGACTGGGTGATCTTGGTGAGATTGCCGCGGTCGTCGTATTCGTAGCCCGTGACAATATCGTCGTCACTGCTGTTGTCGTCGGCACCAAATTGTATCTGCTCCTGCAGCCAACCGCGGGGGTGGTAGCTGTAGCTTGTGACCAGGCCATTGGCGTCGCGGGTCTTGGCCAACCGGCCGGCGGCGTCGTAGGCGAGAAATTCCAGCGTCTGGCCCAGGGCATTGGTGATCTGCTCCACTTCCCCCCGGCGGTAGCAATTGCCGCCACTGGCACAGCCACTGTGGTCGGTGGTGGCGTAATAGCCATAGATGGTAATGTCCTGCACATCGGTGCGGGGGCCATCGATCTGGCGGACCAGGGCGCTGTCCGGGCAATCCGTTTCGCCGTTGCAGTAGCTAAACGTGGTGATGGCATCGGTGTTGCTGTCCTGGGGTCTTTTGATGGTGGCGATATTGACAGGCCGGTTCTGGGCGTCGCGCACAAAGGTGTATTCGGTGCGGAATACCTGGGTGGGGTTTAAGCTGGAGACCTGCTCTTCGCTGGCCATCCAGCCATTGTCGTAGGTCCAGCTTTTGGTAATGACTTCGCCGGTGGCCAGGGTGGTGCTGGCGCTGGTTCTCTGCGCCTGGCCGTTGTAGGTGTAGTCGGTGGCGGTGAGCAGGGTGAGGTCCGCGCCCTCCTTTTCCCAGTACTCGGTGCGGATACGGTCCTTGCTGGCGTTGTACACCTGGCGGTATTCATTACCCAGGGGATCGATGCGTTTGGTGAGGTAGCCGGCTTCGTCGAACACAAAGGTGCTGGCGCGGGTATCGAGTACTGCGCCGCTGGCACTTTTGACGGTTTCGGTGATCTGGGTGGTACCGGTTTCCACATAGGCCAGATCGATCGTATTCTGGCCCTGCACCTGTCGGGTTACGCGGCCGTCGCTGTCGTAGGTGTTGGTCACCCAGGCGGCATTGGCACCCCGCTGCAGGCCGGTGATACGGTGGGCATCGGCAGCGTCTTCGTATTTGAAATTCTGCTGATAATTGTCGAGGCCGCTCACCTGCACCAGGTTGCCGCGGGTGGCGCCGTTCCATTGGTCGTGGGTGTAGTCGATCCGGCGGCCGTCGCTGGCGATTACATGGGTGAGGCGGCCGGTGGTTTCGTCGTAGTAAAAATCCACCGCGGCACCGGTGAGGGTACCATCGGCTCCTTTTTCCTCGATACGGGTCAGGCGCGGGTGGTATGCCACCACCAGGGGGTTGTCGGGGTCGATACTGTTGGGGGAGGTACCGATCAGGGGCAATTGGCCCTGCGCATCGTAGCTCAGCTGATGGCTCTGGCCCAGGTTATTGACCATGGCCACCAGGCGGCCGTCGGTATCGAACTCGTCGCGGCTACCGTCCACATAGGTGAAGGTGTAACTGCCGTCGCCGTGCTCTGTGAGTGTCCCCTGGGGGGCGTCGCGGGGGGTGACATAGGCGCCGCCGGTAAACACAAAGGTATGGCGGCGACCGCAGCCGGAACGCAGCAGGACGGAACCGTCGGGGTATTCAAACAGGCGGCGGTTGTGATCGAAGGCCCAGCCGTAGCCAATGGCGGTATCGAATTCGGAGCGGCTGTCAAACCGGCGCACCAGGCGGATGGGATAATTAGCACCCACCGTCAGGTCGGTATCGGTCAGGTACAAACCGCCGTCCAGGGCGTGGATAGGATCGCCCACAGAGCCATTGGTACTGCCGCCGGCACCACTGTCGCCATTGCCGCTACCGCCGCCGCTGTTACAGCACTGGCCGGCACTGCGCTCACAGTGTGGGGCCGGCGGTGGCCCCGGCGGGGGATCACCGGCGGAGCTGCCACCAAAATCATGGGCACTGGCGCTGTGTATCCACAACAGGCTCGCACAGAGTCCCGCCATAGCGGTGCTTAATTTTCCCCAACTGGCCATGTCGATTTCCTTCTTTTTGCATCCTGCCTGCACAGGGTGAGACAGCGGCTTTTTATTCAATCGTAAATTCGTTCAGGCGCTGAAAGATTACTGCTTCATCAGCGCGGTATATTGGGCATAGGCCTGGTCGGCCTCTTCCTGTTTGCCCAGGTTTTCAAACGCCTGTCCGCGGCGCAGGTGGATATCCGCCCGGTCCGGGCTCAGGGCGGCCGCCTGGGAATAGGCCTCCAGTGCCTGCTGCCATTGCCCCCACTCTTTCCAGATATCCCCCATCAGCAGCCAGCCCTCGGTGTGGCTGGGCTGGCGCTGCAGAAACAGGTCCAGCTGCTGGTAGGACTGCTCCAGCTTTCTACCACGATAGTAGTGCTGTGCCAGTTCCAGTTGTTGGGCGGCGGTGCGCTCGCTGGAATGCACCCGTTCCAGCGCTTTTAGGCGGGCATGGTGCCCTTTGTCTGCAGCAGTGGCGTCAAGGACGATAGAAAAAGAACACAGAACCCCAAGAATTATTGCCAGTGTTTTCATTGAAAAAATCCCCTCAACCCGTGAGTCTCCATTATTTTTTAGCCGCGCCCATTGGGCGCAGGTCTGACGGCCGCACCTGCTGCTGCCCGTCAATCACTGTTCGGGTGGCTATGCATCCGGCAACCCAATGGATGATCCCTCATCGGCTGGATTGTCGCCCCTGAACAGCTGGCAGGGCTTGCACCGGCTCCCGCCCGGCAGTGGCACATCCTGTACCACAAGTAACCGGGCAACTTATTGAGTTGCCCGGTTACTGACCCTTTACCCAAAGCTTTAACGTCGCCGTACCAAAGTTACCTTCGTAACCCCGTATATTGACGGTGACGTAGTGCTCACCTGGATTGACATTGCGGGTGTCCCACTGCCAGGTCATGGGCAAAAAGCCCACTTCGTTTTCAAACGCAAAGGTGCCGTCCACGTAAAACACCGGCTCGAACCGTCGCGCCAACAGCCGCGCTCTGTCTTTTGGAGCAACATCCAATCGTATCGGTACGGTACCGGACACCACCCAGCGCCCCTCGGCATCCTGTTCTGCCGGTACACCCAGCGTCAGCGTGGTGGCAAAATCGCTGCGACTTTCCAACGGCTGGTCCGCATGGTGATACATGCGCTTGCCCCCTTTGCGAACCTGGGTTTTCACCCGGGCCCCCTGCTCGCTCAAATCGGCAAAGGCGACCCGCTCCGCCCTGCCCCCCACAAGCAGGGTGTTGGCACTGAGCGCATAGGCGGTTACCGCCAGGTTGAGCTTGGGATGGGCCGCTATATTGAGCGCCTGGGAGCCATCCCACCCATCCCAGGGTTCGGCCTGGGCGCCGCCACTGCGCGGCACCCAATCCACTAAGGTGCGCAGCAGGGGGCCGCCTTCCTTGAGGCCGAGCCGGATACTGACCCGGGCCGGCTGGTCCAGGTGATAGCGGATCAGACCGGTCGCCTTGTCCCAGCGCACATCGCTGACCGCCAATAATTCGCCACCGCTCAGATCACTCAGATCATGGGTAACCCTGCCCCCATCGCCGACGGCATTCAGCACATAGCGGTAGGCCTCCGCCGGCACAGGCCGGCCCTTTAGGTCTGTGCCATCCCAGCGCAGGGTATGTTCACCGGGGGACAGCTGCACGTCTTTCCCCTTTTTGCTGGTTTTTATTGCGTTGACCAGGCGATCGCGACCATCGTAGATGGTCAGAGCGACACTGGCGGGGGCATCAATAACAAAATGGATTCTGGCGCTTTCCCCCCGCGCTGGATCAAAGGCCTGCTGCTGCGCCCGCACCTGTGTAATTTCCAGCGCCTGGGAGAAGGCACTGGGAAGCAGAAAAAGAAGCAACCAGATTGACCTGCTCATCGGTTACGCCCTCTGTTTTCTCCGGCCGGCGCCCAGACGGCCTGTCGTGCCCCCTCGGCGGTTTGGGTTAACGCCCGGGTCTTCTCAGTTGCCAAGTCGTACAGCCAGAGGTCCAGGTTGCCATCGCGGCTGGAGTGGAAAACCAGTTGATCGCCCCCCGGAGACCAATTGGGCCGGGCATCCAGTGCCGGATCTTGTGTTAACTGTTGGGTCTGGCCATTGGGCTGTCGCAGCCACAGCTCATAATTCCCCGACTGGTTACCCGAATAGGCGATCACCCCGTCGTGGCGCACCGCCAGATCAAAGTGGTACAGCGCACTGACGGTCAACTGTTCAGTACTGCGCGTGGTGACACCGACCTTCCAGATATCATGCTGCTGACCGCCATCCCCGGAGAGAAAATAGATGGACTTACCGTCCGGCGACCAGCTGGGTTCGTGTTGCAACCGCGGCATGGCCGTCAGCTTGTCCAGTTTTTTACTGGCCAAGTGGTACACATAGATATCGTTATCGTCGATGCTGGAGGAAGTGCTTAAGGAAAACGCAAAACTGTCCCCTTTGGGGCTGACCACCGCATCCAGAATATTGGGCAGGGGGGCCGGGATCTGGGTTAACTCCTCGGTTCCCACGTCGAGCTGGAAAAGCCTGCCATCGTGCAGATTCACCAGCAGCGTTTTGCCATCGGGAAACCAGGAGATACGCGAGACATCCGCACCCAGCCGGGTCAACTGCTCAGTTGTAGTGCCTTTTGTATCGGTGCGCCAGACTTCCCAGTAGCCGTCGGCCACGCCCAGATAGGCAATCGTATTCGCCAGGCCCAGGGACGACGCCCCACTAAAGAACAGCGCAGTCGCCCACTTTATAAACTGATACCACTTCATTGTTTCTTTTATCTCGTTGTTTTTAAAATCGTTAGCGATACAGGTTCACCACACCTCGATACAGGCTGCTCTCCCCAGTTTCCGGCGACTGGGCCTGGATCGCAAAGGTATACACCCCTTCATCCCCAACCACGATGGCGTTGGAATCTGTATCGTTGTAGCCACGCCATTCCACTTCATGCAAGAGAGCTTCGCCCGTGGCATCCTGCGCGCTGACCAGTTCCTGATCCACCAGCACTATGGCAGAGGGATGCTGTGGATCGACAATGCCGGGGGGCAGCAGACTAAAGGTCACTATGGCATCGTTGCTCACCTGATAAGCCATCCGTGTCTGCTGTCCGTAGCTGTGGCTGACTCTATAGGGGTCCGCCTTGACTTCGATCGCCGGTGCGGCCCCGGCGCCGCTAATACGCGGTGCAGTATCTGTGATGTAAATAGCCGTGGAGCGCACCAGTTTGGGTGCCGGGTAAAAAATGGAAACTGATGAATCGATAATTTCGCCGCTGGGGTCCCGCCCATCCCAGTAGAACCAGTGTTGTCCCGATTCATAGTAGACATCCTCAAAAGCATTGAAGGCAGATTCACCGCTTGGCGTGACCTGCATAGTCACCAGGGCAGACACACTCATATTGACCGGGATCTTATAGAACTCGTTAGCGTAGATATCGTAGCGGTTGGGTACAGAACCATACACACCGCCTACACCACTCGGTGGGGCTTCATCGAAGGTAAAACCATCTAGGCCATCGTCTGCGCGCAGCACGGCGCGATACAGGCCTTGAGCCTGAACCGCACCCTGATTGTCACGGCCATCCCACTGGATCGGATAGTCGCCGGCCTGGGCATAACTCTGGGTTGTCTGGTAAACCAGAGCATTATCTTCCTCACGGCGGATTTCCAAAGTGACACTGGCACCCCGGTTTAGGCCGAAAGTGACATCCACCTGCTCGCCCGCCAACGGATGTAATTTCGCGTTTTGTAAGCTCACTTCGCCGATCGACACCGCCGGCTGGCCTATAATCGCCGGCAGATAGCCACTAAAGTCAACTTGGGGGGAAGTAGCCGCAGCCGTATAGATTTGAGTTGCAATAGTGGCGGCATCTGCGGTGCCCCACCAATTACCGGTAATATCCAGGATGGTGTTTGCGGAATCGCCAAAATCCTTCGCATAGTAATCATACTGGCTATTGCCATAAAGACTGTTACCTGTAATCACTGGCGCCGGATTATTGGCAGCAGTGCCATCACTTATGACATAGATACCATAGTCATTTAAGGTAATCTCATTGCCATCGGTAATCAGCGGGTCGCTGCCTGCTCTTATATAAATACCATAGGTATTAAAACGGAAAAGGGAATGCCGCACGGTGCCCTGACCACCGTTAAAGTCCAGCCCGTAGGTTGCGCCTTCCACACGGACGTAGTCGAGATTAACGCTGCCGCCCGAAATCACTTCAATGCCATACCATTGCCCTGAAGTGAGCCCTGCCCAGGGCGGGGTAAAGGTCACTCGGGCCGCTGGGGTTCCTTGAGCAATCAGCGTTCCGGCCACTTGTAATTTCTGATCGGGGACGGCTTTCAGACTGGCACCAGCTTCCAGAGTCAGGGTAACCCCAGGCTCTACCGTCACGTTTTGCAAAATTAAATGCTCACCGGCAGGCAAGACTATATCTTCCGAAATTGCGCCCGACAAAGTGACACCATTATAGCCGGGCTGACCCTCTATCCCCTCGAGGTAGCTACCGAAATTGATCAAGGGCGAAGAACTCGGATTATCATTATTATCATAAATAGAGGCGGTGATCGCCCCAACGTCCACAGCGCCCCACCAGTTGCCAGTTGCATCTAGAGTGAGCAAACTCGCATTGATAAAGCTGTAAGCATAATAGTTATACTCACTATTGCCGTAGAGACGGTTACCAGTCACAATGGGACTAGGGCTTTGCGCCGCGTCACTGTTATTCCCGTAGACATGAATACCGCGCTCATTTCCAGTGATGGTATTGCCACCACTAATCAACGGGGCGCTGTTATGCGCAATAGAGATTCCGCGTTTACTACCACGGATGGTATTGCCAAAAACCTCTGGTGCAATAGCCTCAAGCGCCGAGTTCGCCTGCATATAAATTCCATAATAATTATCCTGCAGCTGCGAATTGCTTACCGTACCATCGCCGCCATTAAAGTGGACGCCTATATTGGCGCAATGAACTTCGGCATAGTTGACGGTCGCCGTAGCACCTTCAATAACTTCAATACCCGGCCAGTCTGAACGTTCGGTATTAACACCA
Source organism: Microbulbifer sp. TYP-18 (assembly GCF_040932045.1). Lineage (NCBI taxonomy): Bacteria > Pseudomonadati > Pseudomonadota > Gammaproteobacteria > Cellvibrionales > Microbulbiferaceae > Microbulbifer > Microbulbifer sp. TYP-18. The sequence continues at coordinate 7,282 of NZ_JBFRBC010000027.1, read as the reverse complement.
TCACAACCCTCCGCTGTCGGCTTGAAAATAACTGGAGAGACTTGACTACCAGTGACAACGAGGTCACCTTTGACCTGTAGTGGATAATTAGCGGAAAAGTTGAGTTCGGTCCCTGGATCTATCGTCAGAGTTACGCCGGATGCAACCTCTATCCGTCCAAGCACCAGATAACTGCCACCGGTTAAGGTGACATCTTCACTGATATAGCCAGTAAGCGATTCCCCTGGATGCACTTGATTACCTTCGGGACCATCCAGAAAATTTCGATAGTCCACTACTGGAGAAGTACTGTTGGCATCCGTCCAATCGTAGATCTTCTCTGCAATCTGCATGGGATCTGTAGTTCCCCACCAGTTTCTGCTGACATTCAGAATCATAAATTTGGCATCGGCAAAGCTGTAAGCATAATAGTTATACTCACTATTATCGTAGATACTATTGTCAGTGACTACGGGAACTGGGCTTTTCGCTGGATCACTACTATTGCCGTAGACATGAATTCCGCGCTCGTTTCCAGTTATCTCATTACCACCGTTTATCAACGGAGTGCTGTTATGAGCAATAGAAACTCCACGCTTTCCACCACGGATGGTATTGCCTGAAACCTGTGGTGCAATAGTCTCAGCAGTCGAGCTGGCTTGCATATAAATACCATAATAGTTATTCAGAAGCTGCGAATTACTAACCGCGCCATCACCGCCGTTAAAGTGAATACCGATATTGGCACAATGTATTTCAGCATAATCAATGGTCGCCATGGCCCCGGCCACAACCTCAATACCTGACCAGTCTGCTCGTTCAGTACTGGCACCATCACACGCATCTGTAGTTGGCTCGAATACAACGGGTGATATTTCCGTACCCTGTATAGCTAATGTACCTTTAACACTTAACGGAAAGTCACCTGCAAACTGAAACTCTGAACCGGGTGCGAAGCTCAAAGTTGTTCCCATAGCAACTTCAACCCGACCAAGCACCAGATAGCTACCAGCGGATAAATTTAAATCTTCCAAGATAGGGCCGAACAATGTCTTCCCGGTGTACGCAGGATTACCGCCTGGACCATCCAAAAAGTTGCGATAATCCACTACCGGATGCTGACCCTGAGAATCCGTCCAGTCGTAAATCTTCAGCGTGATTTGAGCAGGATCGACAGTTCCCCACCAATTATTGGTGGCATCCAGAATCGTCGAAGCCCCATTAGGATAATATTGAGTATAGTAATTAGTGCTATTATCGTAGATACTGTTTCCAGTAACGACCGGCCGAGGGTTTTGAGCTGCATCCTGCCTGTACCCACGAACGTATATAGCGGTTCCATTTCCAGTGATTATATTGCCACCACTTACCAGCGGATCGCTGTTGCGATAGATAAAGATCCCTTGCGCGCTACCGAGAATAGTATTACCGGATAGTTGTGGTGCGATCACCGCTGCTACAGAACCACCCTCCATATCAATACCGATGTAGTTATTCAAAATCTGAGAATTTCTTAACGAGCCATCGCCACCATTAAAATAGACACCTTTATCAGCACAATGGATTTCTGCATAGTCAATATTCGCTGATCCACCTGCAGCAATCTCAATGCCTTGCCAGTCTTTCCTCTTACTACTGACCCCATCACAGGCTGTCGTCAATGGTTTTAAAACAACTGGATTAGCCTGGTTCCCTTCCACGACCAAATTTCCTTTAACCACTAGCGGATAATGTGAAGGAAGATTGACCCTGGTCCCCGCCTCTATAGTCAACGTCGATCCTGGTGCAACCTCTATCCGACCCAGTGCCAGATAATTGTCATCCGACAATGTAGTATCATTCGTAATATAACCAAAAATTGTTTTACCAGTATAGGCCGCCTGACCATTTGGACCATCCAAATAGCCACTGTAATCAACAATTGGCAATCGACTTGGGTAATCTGTCCAATCATAAATTCCAGAACTTAACGGAAGTTCATCCGTGCCCCACCAATTGCCGGTAGCATCAAGAGTTACTGAAGCCGAATCAGAAAAATAAGAAGTATAATAATTATAATCAACGTTATCGTAGATACTATTTCCGATTACTACGGGATTCGGATTTTGCACTGGATAAAAACTGTTTCCGTTAACATAAATCCCTTTATTATTCCACTTAATCTCATTGCCACCGCTAATCAGCGGGGCGCTGTTGTGGGAAACTACAATGCCATTATTGTTATTATAAATTCTATTGCCAGAAATTTCCGGTGCATTTGCTGTTGCCGGAGAGTCTGCAGAAGTTCTAATACCCGTAGCATTGTTCAACAGTTTTGAATTTCGTACCAAACCCTCCCCACCATCAAAGTCAATGCCCCTATTGGCACAGTGCACTTCGGCATACTCAATAGTTGCGATAGCCCCAATAACAACTTCAATACCCAGCCAATGTATGCTCTCACAAGACTCTGTAGTTGGCTTAAAAACAGCGGGGGAGATATCTGTACCCTGCACTATCAACGTGCCTTTGACGCTGAGTGGGTGCCTACCTGCAAACACTAATCCTACCCCAGGCCCTATATTCAAGGTTGTTCCTGTAGCAACTTCTATTCGGCCAAGCACTAAATAACTGCCTCCGGCTAGTGTAACATCCTCGGAGATAGGGCCAAACAAGGTCGCTCCAGTGTAGACGGGATTACCGTTAGGGGCATCCAGAAAGTTTCTATAGTCAACAATTGGACGACGATCATCTGGATAATCTGTCCAGTCAGAGATCGTTTGTGTGATTTCACCTGGATTGATAGTTCCCCACCAATTGCCAGTGGCATCGAGAATGGTCGAAGCTGCACTAGCAAAATACCGCGCATAATAATTGTAACCATTACTGTAAACGCTATTGCCAGTCACTACTGGAATTGGGTTTTGGTCTGCGTCACCGTTGTGTCCATGGACATAAATACCATAGCTATTTCCAGTGACTACATTGCCACCACTAAATAGCGGAGCACTGTTGCGATCTACATAGAGCCCTTTTTCACTGCCTTGAATTGTGTTACCAAATATATGTGGGGCGATATCTGTCGCTGCCGAACTGGCCTGTGTATAGATACCGGAGTAATTATTCAACAGCATGGAATTATTTATTGAACCCTCGCCACCATTAAAGTAGACACCCTTGCTGGCACATTGCATTTCGGCATAGTCAATGGTCGCAGTGGCTCCCGCAAGAACTTCGATACCCAGCCAGTCTTGTCTCTTTGTGCTAACGCCATCACAGGCAGGGGTTAAGGGCCTGAAACCTACCGGGTCAAAAGCGGCCCCAGCCACTTCCAAATGACCGGAAACAGTCATTCTGTAGTTTCCATCAGCAATGACTTCTACTCCCGATTGGATCCATAGGGTCACCCCACTGGGAATTGTTAAATTACCATTGAGGGTATAGGGTGTGCCATCGCCTTTTGTCCATACAAGGGTATTTGACACACTACCGGACCAGGTCCGTGCCAAGGTATTGGTATAGCTGGTGGAAACGGTGTTGGAAACCAAGCTTTGGCCGGCGGCTGTTTCGGACACTGCATAAATGGCGTTGTCGCCATCCTCCAGGGGAACCCAAGTAGAAAAGACACCACTGGCATCAATAGCGATACTTCGGGTTACTCTGCCGTTGACAAAAAAGCTGACCGTGGAACCCGGCTCGGCGGTACCGGTTATGGTTACGGGATTGCCATTACTGGTGACACTCAATGGGTCTAGCAGCGGAGCCGCAATGGACGCGCTCACCGGCAGTTGCATTTCTGCCGGGCCCGTGGCGGCTGTTTCGATATAGCGTACTGTCTGTATGCTTGAAGCTTCGGCCAAGCCAACATTCAGCACCCGGATCTGGTTGTCGCCCAACGGCAAGGCAACCACCACCGCAAATTCTCCCGTCGCATTGCTTTGGGTTTGTACGATGGTCGAACCATTCAGTTCGATATCTACCGTATCGTTGGGTTGGTCAGAGTGTCCTGCAACATACAAACTGGCATCATAAACCCGGTCCGCCAGCGGATACAGTAGCACTTCCGCCACAACATTGGCTGAAAGCCCTATGAGGGATAAAGAGAAAACAAATAGTACATACGCATTTATATACCATTTCCGGCTTGTCATAATTTATTATCCCCTATTCCCTTAAACCCGATTCCTAGCAGTTCACTATTATTAATCCGGCTATCTATTTGCTATATAGGGTTCGGCAGTCTCATTCCGCTCTTGTTACTTTAGCGATAAAGATTTACTACACCCCGATACAAACTACTCTCCCCGGTTTCCGGCGACTGTGCTTGGATCGCAAAGGTATACACCCCCTCGTCCCCAACAACGATGGCGTTGGGATCGGCCTCGCTATAACCGCGCCACTCCACCTCATGTAACAGTGCATTGCCGGTGGCATCCTGCGCGCTGACCAATTCCTGATCCACCAGCACAATGGCCGAGGGATGCTGTGGATCGACAATACCGGGGGGCAGCAGGCTAAAGGTCACTATGGCATCATTACTCAACTGATAAGCCATCCGGGTCTGCTGTCCGTAGCTGTGGCTGACTCTATAGGGGTCTGCTTTGACCTCGATCGCCGGTGCCACCCCGGCGCCGCTAATACGCGGTGCGGTGCCATCTATTACAATACCGGTACCACGCAGAAGCTTGGGCGCCGGGTAAAAAATGGAAACCGTCGAATCGATAATTTCGCCGTTGGGGTCCCGCCCATCCCAGTAAAACCAGTGCTGTCCCGATTCATAGTAGACATCTTCAAAAGCATTGAAAGCAGACTCACCGCTTGGCGTGACCTGCATAGTTACCAGAGCAGGCACACTCATATTGACCGGGATCTTATAGAACTCGTTAGCGTAGATATCGTAGCGGTTAGGTACAGAACCATACACGCCGCCTACACCACTCGGCGGGGCTTCATCGTAGGTAAAACCATCTAGGCCATCGTCTGCACGCAGCACGGCACGATACAGGCCTTGAGCCTGAACCGTACCCTGGTTGTCACGGCCATCCCACTGGATCGGATAGTCGCCGGCCAGTGCATAACTCTGGGTTGTCTGGTACACCAGAGCATTATCTTCCTCTCGTCGAATTTCCAAAGTAACGCTGGCACCCCGATTTAGACCGAAAGTGCCGCCCAACTGCTCTCCCGCGAATGGGTTTAATTTCGCATTTTGTAAGCTGACATTGCTTATTGACACCGCCGGCTGGCCTATAATCGCCGGCAGATAACCACTAAAGTCCACCTGGGGGGAAGTGGCCGCACCCGCATAGATTTGAGTTGCAATAATGGCGGCATCTGCGGTGCCCCACCAGTTGCCGGTAATATCCAGACTGGTGTTAGCGGGATCGCCAAAATCCTTCGCATAGTAATCATACTGGCTATTGCCATAGAGACTGTTACCTGTAACCACTGGCGCCGGATTATTGGCAGCAGTACCATCTCCAACTACATAGATGCCATAGTCATTCAAGGTAATCTCATTGCCACCAGTAATCAGCGGGTTACTGCCTGCTCTTATATAAATACCATAGGTATTAAAACGGAACAGGGAATTCCGCACGGTGCCCTGACCACCATTAAAATCCAGACCGTAGGTTGCGCCTTCCACCCGGGCATAATCCAGATCAACGCTACCCCCGACGATCACCTCAATACCTGTCCAGTCTCCGGCCTGGGGGGTTGCCGCAGATGAAGAAAATACAACTCTGCTACCAGAAGTACCTTGCGCTACAACATCCCCCGCAACCTTCAATTTAAAATCACCTATTGATTGTAAAATGGCGCCGGCCTCCAGAGTCAGAGTTACTGCCGACTCCACTATTACATCGTTTAACATCTGATGAGTTCCGGCCGGCAAAACGATATCCTCTGTGATCGAGCCTAGCAAAGTTAGACCATCATAGCTGGGTTGGCCGTTTATCCCATCAAGATAGCTACCATAATTGACCAAGGGTGAGGAGTTCGGATTATCATTCCGGTCGTAAATAGAAGCAGTAATCTCGCTTATATCCGCAGTACCCCACCAGTTGTTGGTAGCGCTCAAGATAATCGTGTCCGGATCCGAAAAGTACTCCGTATAATAATTGTAGTTTCTATTGTTATAGAGGTTGCTGCCGGTAACTTGAGGCGTACCATTTCGACTTACATAAATACCGTACTTATTATTGCGCAGGGTACTGTTGCTTACCAAACCATCCCCGCCATTAAAATGGATACCCTTGTCGGCACAACGAATATCGGCATGCTCAATTGTAACCGTGGCACCGGCCGCAACTTCTATACCCATCCAGTCATAGGCACTTCCAGTGGTATTCTGGCAAACCGATCCTGCGGAATGCAGGAGTACAGGAGACGCTGCTGTACCCACTATGATCAAGTTGCCCTCTACCAACAATTTGGCACCGGGGATAATATCGAACTGGGCACCCGCACCTATAGACAATGTACTGCCCGTTTGCACGGTAACATCGCCCTGTATCTGCTGTGCCCCTGCACCCAGGGTCAGGTCCTCGTGAATCGGACCGTTCAAGGCCCCACCGGTGTGTACCGGTGTTCCCCCCTCGCTGTCCAAATAGCCATTGTAATCGACCACTGGCGCTGAGTAGGAAGAGCCTATATCGTGCCAATCGTAAATGCTGTTGGCAATTTCATTGCGATCTGTGGTCCCCCACCAGTTTCCGGTCGCGTCTAAGCGAATTGTATTCGAATTGCCAGATCGATCTACGTAATAATTATATTGGCGGTTATCGTAGAGACTGCTGCCGTTAATCTGCGGCGTGCCGTGGTTATTAACATAAATACCGTACACATTATTGCGTAAGGTACTGTCGGTTACTGAGCCCTCTCCGCCATTAAAATGAATACCCTTGTCGGCACAACGGATATCGGCATGCTCAATTGTAACCGTGGCACCGGCCGCGACTTCTATACCCATCCAGTCATAGGCACTTCCAGTGGTATTCTGGCAAACCGATCCTGCGGAATGCAGGAGTACGGGAGACGCTGCTGTACCCACTATGATCAAGTTGCCCTCTACCAACAACTTGGCACCGGGGATAATATCGAACTGGGCACCCGCACCTATAGACAATGTACTGCCCGTTTGCACGGTAACATCGCCCTGTATCTGGTACGCGCCGGCGCCCAGGGTCAGGTTCTCCTGAATCGGACCATTCAGGGCCCCACCGGTGTGTACCGGTGTTCCCCCCTCGCTGTCCAAATAGCCATTGTAATCGACCACTGGCGCTGAGTAGGAAGAGCCTATATCGTGCCAATCGTAAATGCTGTT
>NZ_JBFRBC010000026.1:0-43305 GCF_040932045.1 Microbulbifer sp. TYP-18 | reverse complement strand
CAGAATGAGTCGCCGTGGGGGTTTGCTATGTCTGACAATGAACTGGTCCAGCAACACTTTGTGTAGCTCTACCGCAACGGATCGATCCTGCCCCTGCTCGAAGCGGCACAGAGTGGCGGTACTGGCGAGTGTCTTCGTGCGCTGACACCCGGCTTGCAGGACTGTGTCAAATCGCAGCTGATCGTGATCGTTGAGATCTTCATACCCAGCAGCAATCGCAAGCAAACGCTGTCGCACCAGCTGTTCCGCCTGGTGAGCAACTGAGGAAATGCGACGGGGATCATTGACGACATCGGCCACCGCATGGGAAAGCCCAAGGCGGCGATCGCATTCACGAAGCAGCAACAAACCGGCATCGGAGGTTAAATCCCCACCAGTGAAATCTGCGGTGATTTTGCGGCGGGAAAGGGATGAAAAACGGATCTCAGGCTGGTAGCATTTAGTCACGGCGGAATTTCTTATCAGACTGTTTTAAACACCAGCGATGATAAGACTTTCCGCCGTTCTTGTATCTGAACTCGCGCAAAATCCGGGCTAGATTGCTATTTTACATTGGTACATCGATATACAATTAATCTCTAGCTTTTACAAACAAAAAACCAACTAACTTAGAATCGAAACGTATTCACCAACCACCCTTAAATCTCCGATTTGCTCTTCAGTCAATGGAATGTCTTTATATCCAAGCGCATTAGTTTTTGGCCTCAGAATGATCCTAGAATGACGCCATCCTTCATCCTCCGAACCAACCTTATCACTATGATACTCCTTAACCGTGTAATGCCCTCCCTGCTCAACATCCTGAATATCTCGATGTTGTACAAGCACAATCTTCCCTTCACGAGAGCCAGCAGGATTTGCCCTAAAAAGACACCATGAACCATTTGGAATATGCCGGTTCATAGACTCACCCAATACCTGTGCGACAAAATAGCCATCTGTTATACGAATATGCTCTGGCATTTCAACCCAGTCAAACTCACCTGCAGTTTGATATTCGCTGAAATCACCTGCAGCAATTTTCAAGTTATATATAGGGACAAAATTTTTGCATGGCTTACTCGCCTGTGATGACAATATCCGGAGATTTAAACCAGGATATTTTTCCTCCAGCGTTACTTCTCGAATTATTCGGGCCCGATCAATCAGTCTTGAAAAGTATTCGTTAGTTTCTGGATCTGTACAAAACAGATAGCAGCCTTTTATCCCACGAGTCATCAGCGTCCGATACGTATTCTTAATAATGGCACTGGTGATTCTGGCTGCCTCATTCGAATTTTCCTCCAAGAGTTTTTTATAGTCTCTGATTGTTTTATCTCTACCATCTCTTTTGCTTGGATCGGTAACTACCTTACCGTTCCGCACAACGAAATCAGGACCAATAATTACACCTATATAATCCACTTCTAGACCCTGACACGTATGAATACAACCGATCTCTCTTACTGACTCAGGTGATATAATCCAGAGACCACCATCAGTTGAGAGGTTCCATTGTGCTTCGAACCCATATTTCGGTATATGGATATCCATTGCTTGCCTATCCTTCTTGCTCTCCCATTTCCAACAATATCCAGCAACTAGTCTAGCCTTATTATTAATAATATTTTTTTTAAATATCTCCTCTCGTAAACTAATAGGTGAGTCAAACACCTTGAAGTCGTAGTCGATATTATCAAGCTCGGTATTAGCTGTATCTCGTATCTGCAAAGCAGAGTCAACCCATGCAAGGTATCCTTCGGAACCATTGCAACGGAATTGGGATTTCAAATCCATGCGATGAATAGTCGCCCCCACCTTCTCTGACCAACCTTCAATTTCCGCTATAGAACCTATGTCCTTCAGAGTTACACGCTGATTTTCATCAAGAAAAAAAATAGAGAACTTGGATGCACTAATAATCTCCTTAATTTGATTCTCACCTTGGTTGCTATATAGTCCTGATTTTTCATTTAATCGGTGAGCTTCATCTACAATAAGAGCATCAAATAAATTTTGTTCAGAAGAAATATAGGAACCTGATCCTTTGAACATATTGTTAATTTTTGTCTTGGTTAAAGTGCCCGCCAATTTTGCGGAAAATACATCCCGCGGTGCCGCATTCTTGGAAACATATTGCACATTCATTTCTCGCTTAGTAAGCTCAACTAATAAGTTGACGGCTACCACAGACTTTCCCGTTCCTGGTCCACCCTCTACAATAAGAACTTGTTTTTTTCCTTTCTGCGCCTTATACGCCAGATCAATTGCTGCCTCATAAACCAACTTCTGATCATCAATCATCAGAAATTCCTGATTGCCAGTTAACATAGATTGAAGACTGTCAATCAATCCTTTGGAAGGTTTAATTCTGCCATGTTCGATACGATACATAATGTTATCGTTATCGCCATATTTGATATATTTCTTGAGAAATTTAGCGAATTTTTCAGCATCTGAGGAAATGAAAACAGGTGCTTTCCCAATATGCTTAGCATAAAACGGGTCATTTATCGCCGAACTTGAAATCAAATTATGTAGATAGGCACATGGTATTAACCTTATACCTTCTTGTCGGACGGTTTCATTGTAATCCTCGATCAACGCCGCATATGTCCATACCTGATAGGAGGGATGACTGGTTTCCCTCTCTCCTCCGGCCAGAAATGTTTTAACTATGCCATCCTTTTCTATTTTTTTTACTTTACTCCATTGTTTAAGTTCGATGATAATTGCAGTCTCTCGATTATCCTCATCCTTTCCCGTCAGAATAAAATCAACGCGTTTGCTTGTTAGTGGCAATACGTATTCAATCGAAATACCAGAATCTTGCGGAATACCTGGATCAATCATAATCTTAAACATGTATTGCATAGAATTCTTCCATGAAAGCACTTCATTCTGAGATGGGCGCTTGAATAACTTCCTTTCAAATTCTGATAGAATAACGTTTTCTATGGCATTTCCCTTAACATCTTCAATGAATTTTTTTTTACTTCCACTGTATACCAACATGTTTAATATTCCGTGTATTTCTTGGAGCTACCTTTTACCTTACTCACAGGATACTTTTGTTTATTTATAATCATTTTATTTTTAGCTGCCTCCAATAAATCAAGATTTAATCTATCTGCCAGTCTGAGCAAATAGAGGAAAACATCTGCCACCTCTTCCTCGACTTCCTTTCTTTGCTTTTGAGTCAGATTTTTTGACTCTTCTTCTGTGAGCCACTGAAACAACTCTAGTAACTCTCCCGCTTCGCCTGCTAGGGCCATGGATAAATTCTTTGGAGAATGAAATTTATCCCAGTCTCTGGCTTGGGCGAACTTGCGAAGATTTTCTTTAATATCGTCTAGATCATTCAATGTGCATCCTCATCAACTTCCCTTGTCTAGAGGAGATGGGGAAAACCCTCTCCTGAGACTTCTATTAATTGTTAATGGTATCCAACGGTGTCGCTAGCTCGCTATTCTTTATGATGTGATCCCAGCGAGCGCTTCCTCCAGATAGAAGATATTGCTCTGGGTGTAAAACGACACTATATCGACAAACGCCTCTTTGCCATCTTCAATCAGCGCCTGGCGATGGGCCTCAAACTTGTCGCTGATAAACTTGAGGAAGATAAAGCTCAGGACGGTATGTTTGTATTCAGAGGACTCTACCGAGCCGCGCAATTTGTTGGCGCTGTCCCAGAGGGACTCTTCAGACGAGGCGGTTTGCTTGGGTTTTGCGGAGTTCTTGACCATCTACCGGGTATTCCTTGTGAGTGCCGCCCGCGCCGTGACAGGGGATCGGGCAAGGCTGGGGATCTTGTCCCGCCCAATTTTGCCCGATTCCAGCGGCCCTGTCGCTACCCGCAAAAGTTCGTCGCCCCAATGTTTACGCGCCCTTGCCAATGCCAGACTCCCATTGCCGCTTCAACACTGAATAAGGGGCCTACAGACTGAAAAGCGCCCCCTCTCGGCTTACCGGCCCTTTCCCACCCTGCCAGTACGCAAGGCTTCAGCAGCTCTGTGTATTTTTTAACCGAATTTCCTGCGATGCACCCCACAGTTAGGCCGCGCAGGACCAGCGGCAACTGTATTTACCGCCTCAACCATCGCCTGATTTGCGCCCTGCGACCGGTGCCCCCGGTGGGTGGCAGCCGTCCCGGTAGACTGGGGCGCTTCGCCCGTCGTGGCTACCGGACAGGGCCCCCTGTCGACACAGAATCACTAATTGGGCCCTCTGCCGGTGCAGGCAGCCCAATAGCCCGCGGCGAAGCCTTGGAGACAGTGGACAGCAGGAATAGCCAATGCAGAAAAACGCATGGATGATCCGCGCCGGACGCGGCGGTATTTACAGTGAAGACTTCGAGAAAGGCTTTGCCGCAATCGGCTGGTCACAGCTGGGAGACCTAAGCCAGTATTCAAGCACCGAGAGCTTGCGGGACGAATACATCAAGATTTATGGCAGTGATAAGCCTGTGGCCACCGCCAATGCCCTGGCCATGCTCCTGAAATTTCGCGATGAGATTGCCGCCGGCGATTATATCGTCAGCTGAAAGTTAACCAGTGAATCCCGATTCAAGTCTCTAATACTTTTAGCTCCCGTCAGAGTCATTGCCACACGCATCTCGTGTTTGTATAAGTCGAGAAGTTTTTCAACGCCGGCTTGGCCCTGTGCAGCCAGTGCATAGATATAAGAGCGTCCTAACAGGGCACAGTCCGCGCCCAGTGCAAGCATACGAACCACGTCCAGGCCGCTTCTGATACCCGAGTCGACAAAGAGCTTGAGGTCGCCTTTGACTGCATCGGCGATACTGGGAAATGCCTTTGTCGTGGAGAGAACACCGTCGAGCTGGCGACCACCATGATTGGATACCACAATACCGTCTGCGCCAAAAGAGACCGCATCTTTAGCATCCTGCTTATCCAGAATACCTTTAATTATCATCGGGCCATTCCAGAACTCACGGATCCACTCCAGATCTTTCCAGGAAATTGAAGGATCGAAGTTTTCTTCAATCCACCCTACGTAATCTTCCAGGCTGGTAGGTTCCCCACGATACCTAGAGATATTACCCAGGTCGTGTGGTTTACCAAGCAATCCCACGTCAAGTGCCCAGCTGGGGTGGCGCATGGCCTGGAACACTCGACGTGCACCCGCGTTGGGTCCGCTCATACCTGAGTGCATGTCGCGGTAGCGGGCACCCGGTACTGGCATATCAACGGTAAATACTAAAGTGGTAACACCGGCTTTTTTCGCGCGCTCTAACACATTTTTCATAAAGCCGCGGTCTTTAAGAACGTACAGCTGAAACCACATTGGACGCTTGAGACCGGGGGCCACTTCCTCTATCGGGCAGACCGAAACCGTAGACATAGTAAAGGGAATGCCTTTATGCTCTGCAGCCTTTGCCGCCTGCACCTCACCTCTGCGTGCGTACATGCCCGTTAAGCCAACCGGTGCAAGTGCGATTGGCATAGCAAATTTCTCATCAAAAATCTCAGTTTCAAGGCTTAGTTCTTCCATGTTCTTTAATACGCGTTGTTTAAGCGTAATCCCAGCAAGATCTTCCGTGTTTCTTTTTAATGTATGCTCACAGTAAGAACCACCATCGATGTAATGAAAAAGAAATGGAGGCAATTTCGCTTTGGCGGCGACACGATAGTCGGTGGGAGCAGAGATGATCATATTTCAATCCTGTAAAAATTTTAATACAAGCCTTTCTTCGATACTCCAGCATGTTCCATATCTTAAAGAGGTGGCCGCTATTGCCCAAAAACCTGCTGGCGCTGCCACAATCGCAAGCAAATCCCGACTCTGGCTTGCAGTCTCTTTCTTGTTTTTTTGTAGCTTCTCCGGGCAGGGGTCGAGCGGGTTTTCACCGGCCTGAGTTTGCCCGGAACAAACTGCGCGGCTGCCCCATAAGCGGGATGCCAGCGAACCCAGTCTGTAGATGGGAAAGGTCAGCCGATCCTAACTATATAGCACCCATCCCCAGCGCGCTGAATGTTTGCCTTAAAAAGCGCGACCATTGGCCTTCGAGTAACAGGGTCATCTCGGTTAGTGTGAACAGGCCCTAGCAGACCAGGGCAGATTGCGCTCTTTCCATGTGCAGGAGCCTGGAAATATAGGCACCAAAATAATCTTATTGGATTGTATTCGGTTTTCTTTAGGGGTAAAGCGGCGTAAGATTCAGAGGCATTGCTCGCCATTTCGGGCCAGGATTGGGCAGGTTTCCGTCAACCAAGAATAAAAAAACCCAAACGGCCCGGGCAATGTCCAGCAGATTCCTCCCTGCAACAGGAGAACGGTAGCGTGACCTGAGAATAGAGAAAAGGCGCTGACCCAAGGTGCACGAACACCAGGGGCCAGCTAACCAAATTGATAACTAAACTATCAAAATGGCTATATGGATAATACGCTAGAAGCCCGCTCGTCTTCAATAAACTGGAACAGTTACAGTAGTTTGGAGCGATTTCCCAGGTCCTGGGAGCGTTGCGTTCGTCTTTTCTGCTTTTGCGTCTACCGTTCCCGCGCACCGCCCTGCACCTCTCCTAAATATTACTTTCCGCGCTTCCCTATCGCGGGACATCACCCCATGGTTTGCGACCCAGAAGGACAGGCCTATGTTGGTTTTAACCCGCCGGATTGGCGAAAACCTCAGAATTGGAACAAACGTATCCGTCAGAGTATTGGGTGTGACGGGTAATCAGGTCAGGGTAGGCATAAAGGCCCCCAAATCCCTGCCCGTGCACCGGGAGGAAATCTATGCGCGCATCCAGAAGGAGCGGGAGTCAGACAAGGGAAATCGTTGAATAATTGACCTGTTTATAACCAGTAACAAATAGGGCCGCAGTAAAGTGTTGGCGCCTTCTTCCTTGTCATTGGATGCCTTGATTCCTTTCGAAGCGGGTGGCTGATCTCCGTACAGTGAGGTCAGCCCCTACGCCAATTCCGCCTCCTGCCCCCTTGATCCCCACACTCCAGGCCGGCAGCTACACGCCGTTGGCCAGGTCCATTCCCACCGGCCCATAGCCCCGGCAGGCAGCCCGGAATACGGATGTTGCTCTACCACCTCCAGGTGCCCTTTCTGGGCGCCAGCGAGTAGGGTAATGGCGAACTGCCTGGCCCTCCGGGCCGGCCCGCTTGCAACCTGCCACTCGTCCCCAAAACCCGCCCCCCCCTGTACGCTGGCGCCCATACGCCCCGGAACCATAGCCGCCACAAGGCACATTAGTCGTGTATCCCTGCGCCTTGTCCGCAACCAACTGGGCTTTACCGATTGGCTGCTGAAAGTAAAAACCCGATTCCTTATGGTGGCAATAACACAACAAGGGGGCTTTGGGAGTGGATATACCTCAGGCTAAACCGCCCAAAGTGGTTTTAAAGCCACTTGGCATGATTGTATTGATACTGTCCGTGATTGTTCTCGCCGCCTGGGGACTCCTGGTCAATCAATCCGACACCATTACCGCAAATATCAATGAACTGGTAATTGACAGTGTCAGGACCGGGCAATTCGTTCGGGATATTCGCGCACCGGGCACATTGCAGCCCCAGACATTTCGCTGGATTGCCGCTACTTCCAGGGCAAGGGTGGAACAAATTCTTGTCTACCCCGGCGCAAAAGTGGAAGCTGACACCATCATCATGCGGCTGTCGAACCCTACCTTGACACGGGAACTGGAAAGGGCCACTTACGCTCTGGAGGTAGCACAGGCGGAATTCAATGCTTTGGGAAAACGCCTTAAAAGTGACACCCTGGCCCAGGAGGCGGTGGTAAACGATTATCAGGCCAGGTTCGAAAACGCCGATTTCAGACTCAAAGCCAACGAAGCACTAAAGGATCTGCAGATAGTATCCGCTTTGGATGTCAAAGAAACCAAGTTGCTTCAACATCAATACCAATCCCGGCTTCGTATAGAAAAGAAACGTCTGCAACACCTAAAGGAACTTCAGCTGGCCGAATTGGCAGCCAAACAGGCCCAGGTCAACCAGGCGCGAAGTGCACTCAAGCTTCAGCAAAGCCTTAAAAATGATCTCAATGTAAAGGCCGGATTAACCGGTGTCCTACAGTTCGTCCCGGTAGAACAGGGGCAGCAGATAAATACAGGCGATGTTTTGGCCAGGGTGGCTCGGGAAGATGATCTCAAAGCCGAACTCAGGGTCCAGGAAAGCCTGGTCAAAGATGTGTTATTGGGCCAGAAAGTGGTCGTCAGTGCCGGGGGAAATAGTGCGACTGGCCACATAAGCCGTATAGATCCCGCGGTACAAAACGGTGTGGTTTTGGTAGACGTGATTTTTGATGAGTCAGGCCTCACCGGTTCAAGGCCGGATTTAAGGGTAAATGGCGTAATAGAAATAGAGCGAATACAAAATGCACTAACAATCAGAAGACCTGTGCAGAGCCGGGAAAACAGTAATAACAATCTCTACCTGATAAGCGAAAGCCAGGCAAGGTTGGTCGCCGTCACCCTGGGCAGTGGCTCGATTGACCGAATCCAGATAACTGACGGACTTAAGGCCGGTGACAAAGTCATTGTTTCTGATGTTTCACAATTCAATGACAGCCCTTTGCTTAGCCTTCAATAATATAGGAATAACCATGAGCCGTATTTTACAAGACATAGGATACGCCTGGCGGGCTGCCATAAAAAAACCGGCAATCAGTGCCCTGATTGTTATTACATTTGCCTTAGGCATAGGCGCAAATAGCGCGATCTTTAGTATGGTTTACCATGTCATGTTAGCACCATTACCCTATCCAGAGGGGGATAGACTGGTGCGCCTGCAACAGCATCAACCTGTCGCGGATAGAATGGACTTTGGTTCATCCGTACAGAGCTTTTTTGACTACAGAAGATTAACGACGGGGCTGGAGACCCTGGTTGAATATCATTCCATGCAATTTACTCTTTTAGGCGATGGCATGCCAAAAAGAGTCCAGACGGGTGTTGTCAGTTGGAATTTCTTTAAGATGCTGGGGGTTAAGCTCATATTGGGGCGTGATTTTGTCTATGGTGAAGACGAGCCCGGTTCCGAACCTCTTATTTTGCTATCCCACCGATACTGGCAGGAGCAGTTTGGCGGGAAAGAGGATGTGATTGGCCTTAGCCTTGAAATGAATAATGCCGTGCATAAAGTGATAGGTGTTCTACCACCCATGCCGGCCTACCCGGACGATAACGACATCTATATTTCGGCCGCAAGCTGCCCATTTCGCTCCAGCACGGGCATGATCAACAATCGACGTCCGGGTATGTTGACATTATTTGGAAAGCTCAAAGAGAGCCAGAACCTGGAAAGGGTAACTGGGGAAGTAAATACTATTGCAGGGCAGTTACAGGCTCAATACCCCGATGATTACCCTACCAGCAATGGTTACAGTGCAAATTTGATATCGTTAAAAACTGAAATGATTGGTGATTCTTCCAATACTTTCATACTACTGTTGATTATTTCAGGGTTGGTAGTACTGATTGCCAGCGCTAATGTTGCCAATATAAACCTGGCCAGGGCTTCTTCACGCAGCCAGGAACTCGCCATTCGCGAGGCGATTGGTGCAAGCCCCGGGCGAATAGCACAGCAATTGCTAACCGAGAGTATTTTATATGCCCTGGCTGGCGGAGTCGCCGGCCTGTTACTAGCTTACCCGACGCTTACACTTTTATCTGACTTTGCTGCGGATTATACGCCCCTGGCCAGTGAGGTAAAAATGGATGCTATGGTATTGTTTTTTTCCCTTATTATATCTGTAATTGCGGGAGTGATCAGTGGCAGCGCAGCGGCATTCAGCAGGAGAAACATTAATAGCGCACTGAAGGAGGGCGGGGATAAGGTCACTGCCAGTGTTACAGGACAAAAATGGCGAAGTGGATTGTTAACGGTTCAAATGGCCCTGTCATTTGTTATATTGACCATCTCAGCCCTTGTGACCATGAGCCTGTACAAGCTCAGCAACCAGGAAACCGGCTTCAACGCCGAAAATATTTTGGCGGTGAACCTGGACCTTAACTTCAGCAATTACACCAACGGGCAACAGGTACGCGACTTCACTCGCAATTTACTGCGCGAGGTATCCGCATTGCCGGATAGTGAACAAGTCAGCGTGTCGGCCAGTTTTCCCCTTGCTTCCAATGTACTTGGCCCGATTGATTTCGAGACGCAAAGACAAAACCTGGATCGGGACGAGGTGCGGCCAAGAGCCCGAGTAGTCTCCGTTACCCATCAGTTTCACCCCTTGCTCGGCATTTCCCTATTGCAGGGACGCTATTTCAACGCATCAGATGATGAAAACAATCCTGGTGTGGTATTAATCAACCGCAGCCTTGCAAAGCAGTTTTTTCCTGATATCAGCCCCCTTGGTGAAAGGCTGTCCGTTGATGGAGGGCAAAACTGGCTCGAAATTATTGGGGTGGTGACAGATGTAAGATCCACCGGACTTGATCAAACCGAAGGGTTAGCATTTTATGTCCCTTTCATGCAATCCCCTTCAGGCCGCGTCAGGTTGTTGGTTAAGTCACGTATTTCACCCTATGAATTACGAGACCCCATCATAAATATTGTCGGCCTGTTGGACCCCCAGCAAGCGATTGCATCAATTCAATCGATGTCAGATGTAAAAGAAAACTGGTTGGCTACGCCCACATTGATTGCCAGCTTATTGGGATTATTTGGATTCCTGTCGCTTCTTATTACCTTGTCAGGCATCTTCGGTGTAGTGTCCTACAGCATAGGCCAGAGATTAAAGGAAATTGGAATACGTATTGCTGTTGGTGCAACGCCTAAATCAATTATGCGGATGATGCTTAAACACAGCATCAGGATGATCCTAGCTGGTATTTCCATTGGACTGATTGGCATGTGGTTGGTTGGCCCTAAGCTTCAAGCGTTTTTGTATCAAACAAACGCTTTTAGCCCGCTTATATACCTGACAATCTTATTGGTTTTGGTCGTGGCCGCTATTTTTGCCGTCACCGCTCCAACCTTAAGAGCGATCAAGCTCGACCCTTCTTCAGCACTAAGAAATGAATAAAATAAAGGAATTGGTATGAATGCTAAACAACCCCTGATCAAATTGGAATCCTTATGCCGCCACTTTAATAGCAATGGCTTGGTGACCCGCGCAATTCACAATCTCGATCTCGAAATATATCCTGGGGAATACGTTTCTATCTCTGGTCCATCTGGATGCGGCAAATCCACCTTATTATCCATATTGGGACTGCTCGACGGTGCGACCAAAGGCAACTATTACTTAAAACAACACAAAGTTGAGCACTTCGATCTTTATCAAAAAGCCGCATTGAGAAATAAGGAAGTTGGGTTTGTCTTTCAGGCATTTAACCTGATTGGCGATATGACTGTCTTCGAAAATGTGGAACTTCCCCTTACCTACAGTAATGTGAAAAAAAATAATCGAAAGCAACGGGTCATGGAGATACTTGATCAGGTCAACATGGCTCACAGAAAGGACCACTTCCCCGCTCAATTATCGGGCGGACAGCAGCAAAGGGTCGCTGTGGCAAGGGGCATGATTATTAATCCTTCCATCCTTTTGGCAGATGAGCCCACTGGCAACCTTGATTCTGCCAATGGCGAGGAAATCATGGATTTACTGGATCAATTGAATCAGCAAGGCACAACCATTTGTATGGTGACCCACGATGCCCGCTTTGCACAAAGGGCTACAAGGACTATTAAACTGCTGGACGGACAGTTATTGCAATAATATGCCTATCCATTTATAACAGCGTAACTCCGACTGGTATGAACGAGGTAAGACAACAGGTGGGCGAAAAAGCAAAGAACTATAAGCAGGTTTCGGTCATTCTGCTTTGCCTTGCAGTAGGTCTTGGCTGCTATGTGGTGCTGACACAGCTATCGGGAATGTTAACCATTCGCGATTACCAGCCCAACCCTGTGGCTCAGCTCGCATATTTGATGATAAAGGTGTGGTTTCCCTGGGCGCTATTATCCCCACTGGTTTTGTACTTGGCCAAGCGATACCCCATTACTCCTGCAAATTGGTTACCCATGATAGGAGTGCATTTTGTTATATTGATGAGTTTATCATTGTTACAGACTTCTGTGATCAGTTATCACTATCATTTCTTCGAAACCATGAGTGAGTCAATGGTAGGCTACCAGCCATGGCAACATATAGGCCATTTTTTGTTTGGTGACTACCTGTTTCTTTTTCATTTTATTATTTATACCATATTTGTGGCCAGCCAGAATTTAAGCAATTTTTATAATTTCGCTGAAGAAAAGGAATTGGAGAGCGAAATCCTGAGAAGACAATTAGCTGAGTCAAAGTTGCTCGCATTGCGCATGCAAATTAATCCTCATTTCTTGTTTAACACACTGAACATCATATCGGTACTCGTACTAAAGGAAGAGAAACAGCAAGCTGCTGCGTTGCTGGAGAAATTGTCAGCTTTTTTTCGTCAGACACTGGAGAGGTCAGAAACTCAATGGGTTCCGCTAAAGACTGAAATAGATATTATCGAGCAATATCTGTTTATTGAAAGAGCACGTTTTGGCGAACGATTAAATGTAATACTGGATAATGATGACAATACGCTGTCTATCACCGTTCCGTCGATGATTTTGCAACCCCTGGTCGAAAACGCTATCACTCATGGTCTGGGTGAGAAAATCCGATCAGGCACACTGATGTTGAGATGTGAACTGATTGATGATTTTCTGTTAATACAGATTGTCGACGATGGCGTGGGCTGCAATTTTGCAGGTAAGGATTACAATCCTGGTATTGGCATAGAGAATGTGCGGCAAAGATTGATCCAACTTTATGATAATGATCATTTATTCAACCTGAAAGGAGAGCCTGGCAAGGGTGTAACCGTCACGATGAAACTGCCAATAAGGAAATTTAGGGAGCATCGGCAATGACTATCAGAGTTCTCATTGTTGATGACGAGCCTTTGGCCCGTGATGGTGTAAAATTACATCTTGAATCCCAGGGCGATATGGAAATCATAGGGGAGTGTTCAAATTCAGCACAAACAATTGCCTTTATTAACAGCCACCAGCCTGATCTGGTTTTTCTTGATATCAAGATGCCTGGTAAAAGCGGCTTTGATGTGATCAAGGAGGTGGGTGCAGACAAGATGCCACTGGTTATTTTTATGACCGCTTATGACCAGTATGCTATTGCGGCTTTTCAGATCAATGCCCTTGATTACCTGTTGAAGCCAATAAATCCCACCTTGTTTCACGAAAGCCTGAACCGAGCGCGTAGTGAGATTAAGAAAAAGCACATAACCCAGTATTCGCAGCAGCTTAACAAGCTCTTACAGGGGCTAAACCCGGAATCTGGTGCTATCGATACCCAAAATTCACAGCGAATTATTGTGCGCTCTCATGGCCATGTCTATTTTATCCGCCCGCAAGACATCCAATGGGTGGAAGCAAAAGGGGATTATGTCACTGTACATACTCACAACCGAAAACATTTACTGCGCGATACCATGCGCAATATGGAAAAACGGCTCGAGAATGCTGGCTTTCAGAGAATCCATCGATCGCTGATTGTGAAAGTGGATAGCATTGTCAAATTAACAAGTCTCGATTCTGGTGATTATGAAGTAGTAATCGAGGATGGCACAAAACTTAAACTCAGCCGATCCTATCGCGATACTTTGTTTGCGTATTTGGACCCCGCTTCTGTTTTGTAATCAGGCCTCAGCAATCATTTCCTCAGGATTTTTCCTGGAAGAATCCGCAGGGATCAAATCGAAAACTTCCGCAATATAAATCACATTAAATATGCTGTGGCGATATCCCCTATTTTTGCGCTGGCTTACGCTGCTGCTACCCGGCAACGGTTATGGGCCCTAAGCCTGTCGGGTCATTGGGAGCACCTTCCGGGAATGGCCCACAACCAACTCCTGGTTGAGGCCTCGGACTCTTTCGTAGTCTGAAGGGAGGATTTCGCCTCTCTGTTACGGCGCCACCACCGAGCCAAATCGCTGGATGAGGCATCGCTTGCTGCCTGACTACATTTGGGAATGCCCCATCGACAAAGTACTGGGAACCGCTCGCCAGTTCGAAAGAAAATAGTCACCTCCTGGCCGGCCGAAAGTAATCCATCACTACAACCACAAATCACCGTAAGTGAATGCCCACTCTCATACTATTGGATTGAAAGGAAATGGCTCATAGTCACCCCGCATTGGTGACTGGTTTCCTCCGGGCCCGCAAGTCCCTACAGGAACTGGTTTTGAACTTCAGCAACCGGGGCTAGGGAACAGCGCCCGCATCCCGCCCCGCCACCAAATCACTGCCCCAGGCAACCCCTGAAAACCCCACGAACCCAGTGCTCTCGCGCTTTTGCTTATCTGGGCCATCTCAGTTAACCTAATCCGGCTCCACCAAATCCAACGATTATTTGATGGGATTATTTGTCCGGCAACTAAATTAATTGCCGGACAAATGTGGTTACAGGGACGTGCCACAGCCGCGCGGAGGCCGGTACAAGCCCGTAATATCCACGTCATTCCGCGTAATTTCGCACTTTCCTTAGGGCCGCTTCAATCGATGTGGGATCATCTATTGGGTTGCCGGGTTGATAGTTGTGGGGGTCGAGTACCCATGCGCTGTCAATGGTGTCAAGCTAATCAATGCGACCCATGTGGATGCCTGTATGTACTGTCTGACCCATGCCCTTAGCAATTGGGCCCAGCGCCGCTATGCGGATTTGAACGGTACCAGACGCGTCACCTTGGTGCACAGCGAAGCCTTGGCCAACTGTGTGATCGCAAAAGCTATTGCTAAGATACCAGTAGCTATGACACCGGTGAGACTTGCTGGGAGGGCTATTCACAACCCAGTTATACAATAGCTTAAATCTCCCGCTCGAGGCCTCTACAAAGGAGTCGGTAACTGAGAATTATTTACGATAGTTGGAGCCACTAGTCAGCGCGCCAATCGCCCTGGCGACCACTCCCAGAGTCCGGAAATAAATGAGAGAACAGAAAAACAGCCTGTTATTGATGGATTACAAATTACAAAAAGAACTCCAAGGAATCGATATGCACTTTACCAAATCCGTCCTCGCGGGGGCGCTGAGCCTGCTGGTGGCCCATGGCACCAGCGCGGCCGTCACACAACAGAATTGGTCCTATACCTACACCGCAGCGGGCAAGATGGAGACCGCCAACGGTCCCCGTACCGATGTCTCGGACATCACCACCTACGGCTATGACGCCAACAACCGTCTCACCAGCACCACCAATGCCCTGGGGCAGGTGGAGTCGGTGCTCGAATACGATGCCGCCAGCCGGCCTCTCAGGGTGCAGGATGCCAATGGCCTGCAGATTCATTTCACCTATACCCCCCGCGGCTGGCTGAAAACCGCCACCGTCAAGGCGGCTTCCGGCGATCAGGTCACTACCTACACCTACGATGCCGTGGGCCAGGTCACCAATATCGCCTACCCGGACGGCTCCGACATCAGTTTTGAATACGACGACGCCCGCCGTCTCACTGCAGTGGAGAATGCCCTGGGCGAGCGGATGGAATACACATTGGATGCCGCCGGCAATGTATTGGAAGAAAAGGTGTTTGCCGCCGACGGCACCACCCTGGTGCGCTCCGTCAGCCGCAGCTACGACGAGTTGAGCCGCCTGATTGATGTGGATGGCAACAACGGCCAGAACACCTCCATCGCCTACGACAAGAATGGCGACCGCACCTCCACCACCGACGGCAACCAGAACACCACCGGAGAGACCCGGGATGCCCTGGGCCGGGTCAAGACCGTCACCGATGCCAATACCAACCAGATCCAGTACACCTATGACACTGCCGACCGCATTACCTCGGTCACCGACCAGCGCGGCAATACCACCAGCTACGAGTACGACTTCCTCGGTAACCTTACAAAACTCACCAGCCCCGATACCGGTATTACCACCTACGACCACGACCCGGCCGGCAACCTCACAGCCCGCACCGACGCGCGCGGTATCGTGGCCAATTACAGCTACGATGCCCTCAACCGCCTCACCGCCATCACCTATCCCGGCAGCACCGCCGAGAATGCGACCTTTAGCTACGACAATACCGATAACAACAACAAGGGCGTGGGCCGGCTGACCGGCTTCAGTAACGATGCCGGCGCTACCGCCCTGATCTATGACGACCTGGGCCGTATCACCCAACAGGACGACACCATCGCCAGCTGGAGTTTCAGCACCCAGTACAGCTATGACACATTGGGTCGTGTCGCCAGTATCACCTATCCCTCCGGCCGTATTGTCAGCTACAGCCGCGACACCTTGGGTCGTATCAGTGCCATAACTCACCAGGACAATGCCCAGGCCACGGCCCAGACCCTGGTCAGCAATATCCAGTATCAACCCTATGGCGGCATAGCCTCCATGGACTATGGCAACGGTATCACCCAGAGCTATAGCTACGACCTGGACGGCCGGCTGGAGACCGTCACCGCTAGCGGCATCGGCAATATCCGCTCCGACTTCTACACCTATGACCTGGCCAACAATATCACCGGTATCGCCGACAGCCTGGATACCAGCAAAGACAGGGCCTTTGTCTACGACAATCTGAACCGCCTCACCGGCGAAGGCTATATCGCCGGCCAGAACGACTACCAGTACGATGCGGTTGGAAACCGCACCCAAAAGAACGCCACCGATACCGGTGGCACCCTGAGCACCACCAGCTACAGCCATGAACCCACCTCCAACCGCCTCACCCAAAAAGACAGCCAGCCCTGGGTGACCGACGCCACCGGTAATACCACCAGCGTCGACGGGGGACAGCAGCAGTACAGCTACAACCACGCCAACCGGCTCAAAACCTATACCGAAAACAGCACACTCAAAGGTACCTACTACTACAACGCTATCGGCCAACGGGTACGCACCGACAAGGCCGAGGACGCATTGCTGCACTATGACCTGGGTGGTCAGTACCTGGGCGAAACCAGGTACGCCAGCAACGGCACCGACATCCAGAGCCGGATTGACTATATCTACCTGGATACCATGCCGGTCGCACAGGTCGAAGTGACCTACGATGAAGGGCAGGTACAAAGCACCACTCTGACCTACCTGCACACCGACCACCTCAACACCCCGCGTATCGGTACCAATAGTAGCGAAGTCATTGTCTGGCGCTGGGACAGCGATGCCTTTGGGCGGTTGGCTCCGAATAATGATCCGGACAACGATACCAATCCGACCACGATCAACCTGCGTTTTCCGGGGCAGATCAAGGGAGGGGAAGCACCGCACTACTATAACTACTTCAGGGATTACGACCCGAGTACCGGGCGCTACCTCCAGAGTGATCCGATTGGGCTGGATGATGGGCCCAATACTTACGTTTACACCGGAAACAGTCCTGTAGTTTACTTCGATCCGGATGGACTGAGTAAAAGGGCTGGCAATGGTTTTTCCAATGTTAGCTCAAATTTACAGTCCGCCCGCAATGCACAGGCAACGTCACTGATTAACCAAATCAGACAAATTGACCCCGCGTTTCGATACCCTCTGGCATCCCCCTCCGGACAGGGGCAGCCTACAAATTATTCCCGGCAAAACCTACTTGAGTTAGGACAGTTCCTGCATAACGCCCAGAGCGCGGGATTCTGTGGACCTGGAGCTGCAAACTTCACCTTTCCAAGAGGTCCGGGCGCGGCATTTGGTCCATTGCCACCCAGGTATATCAATGTAACCAGGTGGGCAAACTCATCAGAGATACCATTGTGGTTGCAAACCGGGGGGGCGAGTGTACCTTTGGGAGTTGGGTCAAATGGCAGGGTCTATGTGACCCGGCAAGGTGCTCCCAAACCCATCGGGACAGGGGGCAACCAGATTAGCTTTGCGGTACCACAGTCCGTCTTGCAACTGACAGGAAAGCCCGGCTGGTACCAGATAATACAGCCAGCCAGTAACGCGCCCATACACAACACCTTTATTATTTCGCCATCAAATTGATGCAGGAACCCCCTGTGGAAAAAATCAGTATTTCAAAAGAATACGGAATAATCATCAGGAAGTCTGCCTTAGAAAAAAATGAAGTGACACCCACTATACTATTTGACGTTATGGAGACAGATGAATCACTGGGAGAAAATGAGGAACTGATTTCCTTTGGTCCTCACTTTGGTGCTGAGGCGTCTGACGAGCTATCCAGGCGGCTGGGCTCCCTTGGTCTGCGCTATATAGATGATTTCTTTGTTTTTTATGGCGATTTTCCAGAATGGGCCAAATTCTATATTTGCGAGGGGCCCCAGACAGCCACTAACGCTGTAATTGAATAAGTAGATGGGGCAATGCGGTACAAGTTTGTGCCGCCCGCTCCAAAAATTCTGATACAACCTCATAATCCTGAATCATTTCACTAAAGAATAACATCACGCCAATGTCATACTGTTACTTGTCAATCGAGAACGAGTGTAACGGTGGCAAATCTTTCACATAAGACAGAATTCTTCTCTCGTAGAAACCT
The DNA here is from genome assembly GCF_040932045.1 of Microbulbifer sp. TYP-18. Lineage (NCBI taxonomy): Bacteria > Pseudomonadati > Pseudomonadota > Gammaproteobacteria > Cellvibrionales > Microbulbiferaceae > Microbulbifer > Microbulbifer sp. TYP-18. The sequence continues at coordinate 24,834 of NZ_JBFRBC010000026.1, read as the reverse complement.
GCGAAAATTGACACCCTTTATATAAGCACACGCGCAAATAGTTATTTAGTAAACATGTGTAATGGGTTTTATCCGCTTCAGGAATTTATTCTCAGCAAGAAAGGATATCCAAAACGCAATTATGGCTTTCTTCTTTGCCTTGAATCTCATTTAATACCGGTTTCCTGGCTACAAGGGGAACGCTAACGAGCTACCCAATGAGTAATAATGTCATCGCCCGAGTGGTTCCCTTGGTTTGTCCCAACAGCAATACCTTGCCACAACCAAAAGAAATTAAGCAGATGCCGTTGGTACTCCAAAGATCTACCCCAGCTCAGCAGCCAATACAATAAAGCGGACAGGTGGACCCTGGCAGTCGGCTGTCCGAGATTACAGTGCAAAAAAAGCAAATTATTTATACAAATGTAAGTTCCCCAACAGAAGCTAGCCTAGATCCGTAAAGATACTTCCATAGCCGTGCGCAACGTGGCTAATGCCTGCTGGTGCAACTGCGCCACTCTTGACTTACTTAGATTCAGTTCATCCGCAATTTCTGAAAAGCTTTTCTCTTCAAGATAACATTTTCGAACAACTTCCTGAGACCGCTTTGGAAGGACAGAAATTTTCCGGATAATTTCCGAATGAAATGTTTCCCTCTCCGGAGATGAATAGAAACTGCCATCTGCACAAGTTTCTTCCCGTCCCAGAAACATACTAATCCAAAAAGAGTACCCGAAATCAAGGGTAGCTCCCACTAAATTATCTATAGATAACTGCTCATTGGAATTTCCAGAGGTGATTGCAGTGGTTACCGAGTCAGGCAAATTAGCTTTAAACTTGTAGTAGCTAGTAACCTCTGAATACTTGGCTAAACCGTTTAAAATACACCCCCTAATTCGAAAACCCGAGTAAGTACGGAAATCCACATTTTTATCAAGATTAAACTTATCGATAGATTCAATCAATCCTAGATCAGCCCACTGATAAAGGTCTTCAATATCAACTGCCGAAATTCCCAACCGAGAATATATTCTGCGTGCCACCGCACGTGAGTAATCACGATAATGTTCATATAACCAATTACGGGCGCTATTGCATCGCGAACTTTGAAAAGTATTCCATTGTGCAAAAACATTGGAAACAGAATCCCCCATAGATATTCGCCGTCAAGAGAAGCTTCCAATCAGTGAATAGGACAATAATGCCCAACCTTCAATCAATACAAATACCAGTATTTTGATAGGTAACGAAATAGTCGTAGGAGGAAGCATTATCATCCCCATCGACATAAGCACACTAGCAACGATCAAATCAATCATTATGAATGGCAGAAATAAAATGAACCCAATTTGAAATGCTGATTGGAGCTCACTTAACAAAAAAGCCGGTATAATTGTACTAAATTTCAAGTCGGAAGCAGAATCCGGCGCTTCCTCCTCAGATAATTCGAGAATTAAAGCAATATCCTTTTCTCTAATTTGATTAATCATAAATTCGCGGATAGGTTTTTGCGCAGCTTCTACCGCCTCCATTGCCGAAAGCCTTTTTTCAAAAAATGGTTCAATAGCAGTAGCTTTAATACTCTCAAATACAGGTATCATGACGTAAATAGTCAATATTAAAGCAAAACTAACTAATACACTGTTGGGTGGTGTGCTTGGCATCGCTAGTGCCTGCCGCAACATGGACAGAACAATAACTATCCTAGTAAAGGCTGTTAAAAGCATAAGAAGCGCTGGAGCAACACTCAACAATGTTAGTAGTAGTAAGATTTGTATTGGTGCTGATAAATTATCATTATCCGATGACGGATCCACGGATAAAGAAAAACCACCACCTGAAATATTAATCGGACTTTGTTGGGCCGCAAGATCAGCTGAGAAAAAAAATAAAAGTAATGCAAAGAAAATCCGCACAATTATTCCTCCAATTGCACGGGGGTTATATTTAAACCAGCGGACTGACGTACTAATAAGAACTTACTTCCATTTACGTCCAAAATATACGCATAAAGACCTCTATCCACCACAGTCTTATCCAAAATCTCAATTTTGCCTGGCTTTCTCTTTGCAATAAAATTGTGTATCAACCGATCTTTGGATCTCCAGAAAATATAAATAGAAGAGAGTGTTAATAATATTACTACAATCCAATAAATATCTGGAATTAACGCTACCAGCCCGGAGCTATTTTTAAACTCCATACCCGTTCCAGATTGTGTTTTTACAATATCATTTGAACCCGATGAGAGCTGGAAAAATAAAGTAGTTAGGAATACATCATTCATACTCGAGAATATGCTTGAGCTCACTACGCTACAACCTCTGAAACTTGAAGCCCATAGTGGCCGTTCACCACAACCAACAGACCTTTTGCGACCACTTGAGATCCGACTAGCAGATTAATTTTTTGCGAAGATGGTGTATCCAGCTGAACGATTTCCCCTTTAGAGAGTGTCATTAATCTTTCAACTGAAATTTTTGCGCTACCAATATTTATCTTGACTTCGACCTCAATACCTTTGAGTATATTAGGGTTTAATCGCTTAAAAATCCTCTCGCCTAATTTCTCGGTGGCCTCCTCTAGCTCCACTAATTCAACTTCAACAGGTTCTGACATAACTAACTTCTCATTTAAATGTTTGTCTATAGTTTATTTTCTACCAAAATCCCGATATTTCCTTTTGTCTCGCATATTTGTCCGGAAAAAATCGGAACGTTATTAGACGTTACAGCCTTTACCGGCTCTCCAATTTTTACCTCCAATTGAACGACATCTCCAATCTTCAGTCCATTTAATTGCGCAAATCCAATCTTAGATCTACCTAGCTCTACTGACACACCTACAACATCGTCATGAACAACTGACTCTACCGGAACTAGCGGAGTTTCATCTGGAATAAATTCCCTAATGTTTCCAAAAAGGGACCTAACTGTCTCTTCGGTAAGAAACAGCTTAATCCTCGCTTCAGCTTTGAGAGTCAACGTAACTGCTGCCCAGCCGACACCATAATCAAGGACGTTAGGTGGCATGTTATCTAACTGCGCGACTCTTCCCCTTGCTGGAATTGACTCCAACAATTCCTGCCATGCATTTAATAACAGCTCTCGTACAACCGGGTGCTTTAATTCATCAAAACTAATTTGCGACCCTAGAAAGTGACTTGCAAACATCCGCAGGGACTCATGGTTCACAGATAAGTAAAAGCGATTATGACTACCATATGTAATAGTCACGTCCTGTGTACTAAAATTTTCTTTAAACGCATTGCTTGCATGAACCTGAACGGTCTCGGCAGGAAGCCAGTTTTCACTCCACTTTGCGATTAAACTCGAAATATGAGACTCAATAATCTTTAGCTCATCTTCGGGATAGACATAAAAAGGGGATAAATTCACTTAACCACCTTTTGAACTATTGTATAGTTCTTCCAACATTTCATTCGAAACAGAAAGAACCTGCGAGCAAGCTTGGTAGCCGCGCTGAATTATTATAATACTCGAAAATTCTTCTGTAATATCTACATTTGACCTTTCTAATGACTGTACTCTTATATTACCGACAATTTCTTCATCAGCAGTAGCCAATATTTCTGGTGAAGTAGAACTCTGAAATAAACTATCCGTAAAAGCTAAAAGATTACCAGTATCTTTAAAATAGGCCAGTGCTATCGAAAAGGGCGTTTCTGTAGAACCGTTACTGTAAGTAAGCACCAGATTACCTTGATCATCAAAAGCAGTAGAAATCAAAGCACCTAGAGATTTACCATCTCTACTATTTGCAGAAATACCATTGGTTTGAGACGGAAAACTTGTTAACCCTGTAAACTCACCTGGATTTCCCGCATTGGCCGTGATAGTTTGTGTAATTCCATCTTGATGCTCAATTTCAAAAGAAAAGGAACTAAAATCAGCCATTGGCGATCCTGCCGATGTGAATCTCAGAATTCCGCCACCTACAAGATCATTGTCGGAATTTCGCACCTCGGCTTTCCAGTCACCCGTCGGCTCCTTCGTATAAACAATATTCAGTGTATGCTGCTCACCCCGCTGATCGTAAATATCGAATTGCACAGGGGATTCACCATCCGACGGAAATTGCGATCCAATAGCGGATAATGAACTTAAATTGCCAGATAAATCAACGAACGTAGTAACTTCAGGTTGCGAGACTTGCCAGCCGGAAATATCTATATCCACGAGTTCTCCAGGCTCAGAAAGCGCTTTTACTATTCCCCCGCTTCCCGCATCCACTAGCTTATTGTCTTTTATTTCGAACTGACCAGCCCTCGTATAATACAATTGACCATTATTTTCAACAATAAAAAACCCTTTGCCTTCAATAGCGATATTAGTCCCCTGCCCTGTAGTATAAATATCGCCTTGTTCGAAATTAATAATAGAGCCAGAGTAACGGACACCATTACCACCTTGGCTATCATTTAATTCTCTAAAAAAGCTGTCCTGCTTTTTAAATCCAGGAGAATTCATATTCGCAACATTGTGGCTAAGATTATCCAGTGAAGTCGTGAATGCCTTAAATCCAGATAAGCTATTGCTAACTACGTTTAATAAAGACATACTTACTCCGTAATTACTCGTATCTCTGACGGTGAAAGGTTTGGTATTATTTCGTTACTACTTGTTACAATTGAAAGCAAAGGTGACCCCTGAACAAACCGGATAGAAGAAACACTTCCAACCACTGCACTATCAGATCCTGAAACCTCCACTGTCTTACCCAACAGGCCCAGAGATTGACTGACAGCATTTACCTCTAGCAAGTCTGCAATGTCTGTTTGAGTAGCCCGAGACAGTTCTAGGTTTGAGAATTCTGCTAATTGCGTTATAAACTCGCGATTGTCCACAGGGTCTAAAGGATCCTGATAATTTAATTGCGTTATAAAAATACGCATAAATTCGTCTAAGTTGACAGAACTTTGCTCATTTATAGTTTCCGTTCCCGCCACCTGTCCTATTGCATCTATAGGCATACTGTTCTCACTTATCAATAACTATTGGACGTCCATTAAGATATACACGCACCGATAGAAGGCCAAACTCTTTTTCCAAGGAGTACAATAAATCCGACAAATCGTAAATTATTGACTCCCTAGAATTAATGTAATTGCGAATTTTAATATCGAGAAGAGTATCATTTTTAAATATCGAAAATAACGTTTTATCAGGAAGAACTCGCCTTATAGAAATGCGCGCAGAACAATTATATCTGGTGCGCACGCCTGAATCTTGTTTCTTGGCAACTGCATGGCGATAGGGATTAAATAGGCCTTGATCAAAGTTGTTATCGATCGATGACAGTGAATTCTGCTTATTTATACTTACCCAGCTATTATTTTGGAATATAAACGATCTCACTATTAGTGGATCGGTATTAATTTCCAATTCTCTATGTAGTCCATCAGTCCTAAAAACGAAAGAATTGTCACTCTCATTCAGTAGCTTGGTCCACTCATTTTTCTGGCTTTTATGTTCATTTGATTCATGTTCGGCTACTACCTCAAGCGAACTTTCCCATTTTTTTAGCCATTCGTGCTTTACTTTTTTTTCGTCTATTTCAAAATCAATATTTTTGAAAAAAGTTTTAACCGTGGATCCCGGCCCTTCGAGGCTGCTAGCTGTCATTTCAGATCCTAATAAAGACTCATGATTACATTTGCTGCATGGCGGTCAGTGACTTCCTGTAACTCTCTTGCGGAGTAGCTTAAATTCAACTTCCTATGCAATTCTTTAATCTTTTTACCAAGTTCATCCATTTTACAATTCAAAACCAGAAGTTTTTGTAAATTACTGTCCATTTCATTTAAATTGATATCTTTCTCCATCTGTATTTTTCTTATTGAAACTTCCTTGCTTGAAATCAATTGATAATAGCTATTTATAATTTCAGGTTTAAATTCGTCTTCGGTTAACATTTGCTCGATTGATTTTAATGCAGAATATCTTGCAAATTTCAATTTTCGTATGGAGAAATCATTTTTTTCTATTTTTTCCCGAAATTCGTTAATTGCTTTACATATGTTTTTCTTATCAACAGCCAGACACTCCAGATACTTATACATTGACAACATGTTAAGTTGAAGTTTTTTATGATTCATACATAATACAGGCTTTAAATTTTTACATTATAGAGCATTTTAATTTATAAGTAATAATTCGGATAGTAACTGCATAGTGCTTGATCTGTCCATTTTCTGTCCACCGTATATAAGCTCGATCAGTTTAGCCTCGACAGAAATCGCTCTGTCAATGGCTTCATCCTCTCCTTTTTTATAAGCACCAATGTGGATCATGGACTTTGAAGATTCATACAAAGCATGAATTGATTGCAGCGCCCTGACCAGCTCAGATTCCGATTTACTGATTAACTGTGGCATTATACGACTAACACTGTCAAGCAAATTGATAGCAGGGTATTTTCCCTGCGATGCAAGCTCTCTATCTAATACAATATGACCATCTAATACTGCGCGCATATGATCCGCAATCGGTTCATTAAAATCATCACCCTCTACAAGTACTGTATAGTACGCAGTTATTGAGCCACCACTTCGAAACGCCCCAGCCCTTTCTACGATTTTTGGTAGTAAATTAAAACAGGATGGTGTATATCCTTTCGAAGTTGGCGGTTCACCTGCTGCCAGTCCAACCTCTCTCTGAGCCATTGCTAGGCGGGTTATGGAATCCATCGTCATAAGGACTGAATCTCCCCGCTCAGAAAAATATTCCGCAATAGTAGTAGCGGAAATTGCTGCATAAACTCGCAATAATGCAGGTAATTCAGCTGAAGCTACAATTACGATGGAATTTTTTAGACCTTCTTCACCAAGCACATCCTGTATAAACTCAGTAACTTCCCTGCCGCGCTCTCCAATAAGAGCAACGACATTGATATCAGCCGCATGACCACTCACGAGATTATTAATTAAAGTACTTTTCCCAACTCCACTACCTGCAAATATTCCGACCCTTTGTCCCAAGCCAAGTGTAATAAAACCATCAATTGCCGGGATCTTAGTTTCGCAAATACTCTCTATTTTTTTACGATTGAACGGATTGATTTCTTGTGACCAATAATTACGATACTTCCCTTTAACCTCCGGGCCATCATCCAAAGGATTACCGAGAGGATCGATTACTCTACCCAAAAGTTCCGAACTGCAAAGTATACCGGGAAATTTTCCAGCTGCAAAAACCTGCGCACCTGGACTAATGCCAGATGTATCACCAAGCGGCATTAAAAGTAATTTCTTATTTTCAAAGCCCACCACCTCGGCCAACAAGTTATTTTTTCTTCCGTCCTTTTTAACAACGCATAGTTCTCCCAGCTTAGCGTTTACGCCCACCGCTTCTAACGCCGACCCACGGAAATTCAATAACCTGCCCGAACTGCTAACAACCTCTGCAGTTCGAATTGCTTCGATAAATTGTGCCTTCTCTACCGCAACGGACATCTAGACGAGAACCTCATTGGAAACATTTTGTAGTGCTTTTTTGATAATTTTCAGTTGCTTATCTAATCTCGCATCCCAGATTCCAGAGTTAGACTCTATAATTACTCCGCCCGTCTCAATTTTTGAATCAGCTTCAGCCACTAACTCGCAATTCATTTTTAGCTCGATTGCGTCACGCATTTTATCAAAACGTACCAAATCCTCCGAACACATTCTCATTCTTATAGGGCACTTTAACTTTACGCTTGCAGTTTGAAGGCTTGTTATTATCTGCGCCTTTAATCCATCATTTTTGCAGTAGGATTCACCTAAAATCTTGCATCCTATTTCAAATCCGACCTCTGCAGCCCATTCAAATAAATCGCTCCAGTTTGCTTCCGTTACTTTTTGCAAAAGATCAAGCTGCTCTGCATATTCTGACTCCGTTTCCTTGACGAAATTATCATATTCAAACTTACACTCTATTTCAGCTTTTTTCCTACCTTCTTGATAACCATCAGCTTTAGCGTTACTTTTTTCTTGATCAATGCTTTCGGTGTACTCCGACACACGTCTCACCAGTTCGCCATTTTTACCTTTAAGTAATGCAATCTCATCGGAATATTTAGCAAGCTTAGATTTAGCTTCCTCTAATTGAGAAATTAAATTTTCAATTTCGAGTTCGTATTCCGCTATGGATTTTGACTGTTTCGCTTCTTCGGGTCCATATTCCTGGGCATGTTCTACCTTAGCCCTCTCCCCCTCGTGATATTTGCCAATTTTTCTTGCACCTCGCAGCACGGACCCACGAATAATTGCCGACATCATAACTCTCCGAGTTTATATTTATCGTAGAGAACTGCAATTATTTCTTTTACGTGATTAGTGGCGTTGATACTTTTATTCGATCCTTCGTTTTCCTTCTCAATAATTTCCACTACTGCTCTAGGTAATATTTCTTTACTGTTATACTTAGATAGTAAATTATCACCTGCCAAATCAATAGTATCTACAACATTCTCAATTTGCTTGTAATCCAATTTGGCAAACTTTGAAATTCCAGCACTACACATCGCAGCATCAAGAATTTGGCGCTCGATCGAGCTCAAGTGTCTTCTTAGCCAAAATCGATCCATCAAGCCTAATGATTGATATTTTAGCACGGCTAACCTGGCGCAACTACTTAGCTGTTCTACTTTTTTCATTTACTCCGGTCTCTAGCCATAACTTCATATCTTCAAGTAACTTCATTCTCTCAACATTATTTAAACTTCGAGTTCGAAATACAAAGATGCTTGCTAATGGTATTGCTATAATTGCAATGAGTATCACATAATACGGATTATCCCGAATCGAAGTTGAAACTAAAGCACGATTTATCTTTGGCTCACCTTGTAAATTATTTGTAGCCTGACCTTGTGGTTCTGAAATTATGGGTTGTGATTTCACGCTCGATTCTAAATCAAACACTTCCAGAGGTTTCGGCAACGGTAAAATAGCCTTAATTGATACCCTATCACCACGCTCACTATTTAATCCCACGGCTTCCCTAACCAACACCGTTAAGTTATCGATGGCTATAGCAGTAACCTCCTTAGTCAACAGAACAGAGACCGTGAGGCTTCTAAGCGTTCCGGGGCTGGTTTCAGTTTTTACAACTTCACTTGAAATTTGATATTCATTGTCAATTTTCTCTGATGTAATGCTATTCTCTTTGGTTGGCAGATTATCCACTTTGGGATCAACCGTCCTATAACTTCTACTTACACTGTTCCTTACCAATACGCCAGCAGTATTTTCTCCTAATGGAATTGCTGACTGTCTCGTACTTTCAGATTTTGTAAAATTTATAGATGCATCAACCAACACGACTGCATTTTCATCACTCATTACTCTATGTACGATTGCAGATACTTTTTCCGTATAGTAATTTTCCAATTCTTGCTTGAATTGTAGATTCGTACCCACTTGGAATCCGTTAACGTGACCATTAGATAATGATTCACCATCCGAATTTGTGACAGTCACTTTTTCCGGGTCGAGTTTAGGTACTGCAGCTGCCACAAGGTTCTGTATTGCTAATAGCTCGGATTGCCCTAAACGCAATGAATCCTTTAATGTCAGGATTACGGAGGCTTTAGCAAGCTCTTGGTCTCTTCTGAATAAAGAGTTTTCTGGCAAAACCAAATGCACTCGAACTCTGCGAATTTCATCAAACGCCATTATGGTTCGTTCAAGCTCCCCTTGTAGCGCTCTCTGGTAGTAGATCCGCTGGGAGAATTCAGTCATGCCATATGACGCATCATCAAAAATTTCGAACCCGAGACTTCCTGATTCCAAAGTACCATTTTCTGCCAGTACCATACGGGCACTCGCCAGTTCTGCAGCGGGCACTGAAATCGAATTAGTAGCCGTGGAAAAACTATACGGGATACCCTGTAAATTTAAATCTCTTATTACATCAGAAGCCTGCCCCTCTTCAAGATTTTCCACAAGAAGTTTGCTATCATTTTTTTTCAGCAAAAGCAAAGCCAGTGGCACGCTGATGATCAGCACTACTGCAGTTACAAAAATAATTTTTTGTCCTAAACTTATATTTTTCCACATAATATAACTACAGTTAGATCTGCATCCTCATAATTTCTTGATAACCTTCCAATAACTTATTCCGCATTTGGGATACTAGTTCAAAACTCAATTTAGCCTTATTGATGGCCGTCATTACCTGGTGGACATTTTCCAACTCACCTGCCGCTAATTTAATTGCCTGATTTTCGGCAAATTTGTATTGCATATCTATCGCTCGTAATTGATTGATTGTAGCTTCAAAAAGTGAGGAATGCTTTTCAAGGCTTCGATTGACTTCCGCTATATTAGCCATTTCAGGCGAGGATACTATCGGCGAAATTTCCATTATTTAGCTCCTGACTCAATAGCCCACTGAATTAGTTTCTTCGAAGCTTCCAATACCTGTATGTTGGCCTGATATGAACGGGTGGCGGTCATGAGATTAATCATCTCGCGAACGCTGTCGACCGCAGGCTTGTATACAAAGCCCTTATCGTCAGCAAATGGATGTGACGGGTCATGAATCCGATGCGGTTCTACATTGCGTTCAACGGTACTGATACTGCCGATTCCATCAGAGTAGTTACCTGCTGTCGCTAGCACCTCGATCGGTCGATATACTTCTGCAGCAGACCGGGCTACGGTTGAACTATTTGAAATATTGAGCGCAACCACGTCAGATTTCAAACGCTGCAGTTCCAGGCCGGATAAACTGATATCAAAAACACTTACACTCATTCCTTGCCTTCTTTAATCGCTAGTTTCAATATGCTTGATAGCTGGGACTTTGCCGTCAATATCGACTGATAATGCAACGCATTCCTAGCAAGTTTCACCATTTCAACGTCTGTATACACTTTATCAGCAGTTGGATGTATGTCGATTTCATTTTTTGGTGACCAATTCCTGGCGATCTCCTGCAATCTTCCTATATCATTTTCTTTTGCTGCATCTATAAGTTCATTGTAATAAATTCCAAATTCCGTTGTTCTCGGCCGGTAGCCCTCCGTATCGATATTAGCTACATTGCCTGCAATTAATCGATTTTCCAGGCTTGTTCTTTCAAGGGCTTTCCCCAAAATTTCGCTAGTTACACTAGTTAATATGTCAATCATTTTATACTTATCCTATTTGACAATCAGTTGAGCATGCAAAGCACCCGCTGATTTAATTGCCTGAAGAATAGCAATCATATCTCGAGTACTGACATGAATCTGCTTCAGGGCACGGACAAGATCGTTCACAGTACTCCCAGCAGGTAATGCCACCGACGCCAACGCCTGCTCTTTAACTTGAAGATTGGTTTGAGGAATAACCACTGTCTGTATCCCGTTTCCCCGGCGGTCCGAAATTTTGGAGTCTTTAAGCGTTAGTGCAAAGATATTGGGCTGCGATACCGCATAATCAGTGGATATATTTAATTCAATATTTCCGTGCGAAATTGATACCGCATCAATTCGGACATTTCCACCTGAGACTACCGTTCCAGTTCGTTCGTTAACCACAATTTTTGCTATTAAGTCAGGTTCCACATTGACGTTCTCGATTTGGGAAATCAGCTCGACGACGTCTATATCGTTAGGTACATCTATATCAATCTTTCCTGCATGGGCGGACGACACCAGCAAACTTGGAAACTTACTTTTTAGAGCATGCCTGACACGTGATGCAGTAGTAAAATCCGGCGCCGCTAACACAACACTTAACTTGCCACTTTGAATAAGATCGGTTTCCACCTCTCGCTCAACTGTCGCCCCATTTGCGATTATCCCTACCGTTGGATGATTTTTTTGAATGACATTTCCGTTAAGACCGTACGCATACCCCCCCACCGAAACTGGCCCTTGCGCTAGGGCATAGATCCGACCATTCGCTCCAGTGAGTGGTGTCATCATTAGCGTCCCGCCGATCAAACTTCGTGCATCCCCCACAGACGCGATATTAATGTCTAATTTTTCACCAGGCTGGACAAATGGGGGCAGCGTTGCAGTAACCAATACTGCTGCAACATTTCGACTGCTTATGTCACGTTCATCCACAATAACATTAAATCGAGCAAGTGTATTCGCTATTGATTGAACGGTCGCATCAGACCGGCGTGTATCACCGGTTCCCGCCAGGCCTGCTACCAAGCCATATCCAACCAGTGCGTTATCCCTTACTCCTTCTACCCGCGCAATTTCCTTGATCCGAACTGAAGCTGTCCCCGTCGCCGCTAGCACTGCGAATAGGAAAACCGGAATAAAATTAATTGCTAATTTATAAAAATTTGATTTCATCCTGCACAACTCTACTTGACCCTCTCCACCGCTTCACTCGGAACACCCCTCTCCAATGCTTCTCCCTCCGCCTGCCCGTTAGCTGAAAATAGACCTTCACCGGGAAACCAACAACAAAATGCATTTTTAAACCTAGTCCAAAAACTAAGACGATCTGGATCCCTTCCTGAATACACTATTTTTGCTTGACTAATCCTACTTGATAGAACTGTATTTTCCTGATCGATATGGATAGGACGAACCCAGCCCGTAACCGCTATAAATTGATCTTCCCCATTTACAATCAAGTGCTGTTTCCCATGTAGTAACAATCTTCCATGGATATCTACATCGGTCACATCTGCAGTAATAACCGCTTTAAACAATCCGTCACGGTTGGTTTCGCTTACTCTATTTGTATCGTAAGCTAGGCTCAAGGCTCCTTCCGCAAATTCCTCTCTTTGCGTAGTTCCAAATTCACCATTAGCACGGGTCGCAATTGAAGCAGAGTGGTCGTCGCCGTCACTAGCCCTTGCTAGAGAAGATTCTACAATGACAATCGTTACACTATCCCCTACTCCTAGCGCCCGGTAGTCCGCAATGAGAGGAACAAATGTTTCCTCGTTAAATAAGCTTCCGCCAAAAGCGGGGCTCACTCCTATTAAAAGAGCCAATGATGCTTTGATAGATAAAAAGAAACGATTCATAATTAACCTTGGACCAATACCGTTTGCCTGGCTATTACCCTGCCTTTGAATAGTTTTTTTTGTCCAATTAAATTAACAAAAACAGTATCACCCACATTTCCCTCTGTTTTCGAAACACCTTGAGCGGTTATCGTGATATTTTTTATTATAGATAAAACTTTCACGTTGTCACCACGTTCCACCATTGGAATTTCTTCGATATATTCCTCTGTTAAAACGTCCCCTTTATGCAGAGCTTTAGCCAAACGAGTGCCGGGGCGTAATTCTACACTTATTTTTCCCTTAATTAGCGCTGAATCTACATATTCCCGATTGAGTGCCAAAGTATCGATATATCTGCTTTGTGCGTGCTCATCGACTGCAACCCATGCCTTTTTATAATGCTCAACCTCAAACCAAACTGGAAGACTATGTAATTTTTCCGATTTCTGATACAAATCTATGATTACGACCTCGTGACGACTAATTTTGCCGTTAGCCACCCGACGCAAACGTATTTCGTTCGCATTATCACAAACATAAAATTGGGGTATCTTAGACCCGAAATAGAGATTCACAGATTCCATTCTTCCAATTTCCCTTTCAAAAACTTCTTCCGCCGCTTCTAATATATACTTAGAAGACAACTCGTTGACCCTGCATTCGACCTTAACCCGCGCCGGGCCTCTAATTTCTATAGTTTGTGCAGAATATTGATCCGTTATTAGCTCTAGTAGCGTTTCTCTTTGTAACCAGTAGCCATCTATGCTTTTACCAATTCTATATTTTTTCGGTACTTTTATGTATTTGCTGGGCTCAAAATTAATCTTTGAAATCCCAAGCTTGTCCAAGCGTAATCCCTGCTTTTCCTCGATTAATACTGGATAGAGCTTTAACACCGATGCATCTAACTTAACGCAGAACATAAACGCGAAATATACAAAAACAAAAATTAGCAGAATCGGCTTCATGTCAGTTCTAAATTCTTAAGGAGTTATTGATTCGCATCATCTCATCGGCTGCTCGAATGACCTGAGAGTTTCCTTCATAAGCTCGTTGCGCCATAGTCAAACTCAGCATTTCTTCAACCAAATCGACATTGGATGTTTCAATATATCCCTGCCGCACCATTCCTAAGCCATCGGTGCCGGGCTCAGAATAAAAGGCATTGCCAGAAGCATCCGTCGCCACGAATAAGCCACCGGAAATCGCATTCAAATCTTGCTCCGCAATAAAGCCTGCGAGAGAGATACTTCCTATTAACTCCTCTGTATTGTCAGCGAACAAGGCATATGCATCACCGCGCTCCGTTACTCTCACCTCGCCAGAATTTGGCGGCACTTGTATACGGTCTGCTAACATATAGCCTTCTTTTGTTGTTAGAAATCCATTTTCATCTAGCTCGAAGTTACCCACCCTCGTATAGGCCAAGGCGCCATTTGGTAGTTCTACCTCAAAGAAGCCTTTGCCGGAAATCGCCACATCCAGCCAGTTTTCAGAAGCCCTAATATCCCCAGGTTCAAAAAACCTTACGATTTTATCTGCCACAGCGCCCATGCCTTTGGATTGAGTACTTACAGTCGAGGAGTTTCCCTGTATTTGATACATCAAACTTTCAAAACTAACGCCCTGTCTCTTATAAGCCGGAGTGTTCAAGTTTGCCATATTGTTGGAGATAGCATCAATTTGCGAGGCTTCAGCGTGCATACCTGTCGCTGCAATATATAGAGCTTCAATCATATTTCCGTCGACCAATTAAATTATTCATATTTGTTTCGTTTGACTTTTGCAAGCCTAAAGCCTTCCAATCTTTGTTATCGCCTCCTCCAGCATGGTGTTGTAGCCCTGTACAACCAATTGGCTGGCTTCAAAATGTCGTGTCAACTCAACTAGTTTAACCATCTCCTGCAAGTGATTGACATTTGATGTCTCTAGAAAACCTTGCCGTACTGATGGTATTTCTACTGGCTGGCTCAATCGACCCGTGTATAATCCCGTACCTACAGAGACCAATTGCTCTGGGGAAGCATGGACTATTGAAAGTTTAGATAGCGGAAGATTTCCGTCTTGGTAGATATTTCCCTGCCGGTCTACTTTAAAATCTCCGGACGCCAGTTGTACATCTCCATTTTCGTTCTGCAGCCTGGCACCATTGAGTAACGTTAGAAACCCCTGGTTATCCACTTTTAGCTCGCCGCGCCGAGTTAGAAATAATGAATCACCATTTTTCACCTGGAAAAAACCATCTCCCTCTATTGCTAAATTCAATTTCCTGCCAGTGTATTTCAATACGCCCTGAGAGTAATCGATTTGGCCGGAACCTGATTCAACAGAAGTAATATTTTGCGCACTATTTTTTGGTACAGTTACTTCGTCAGTCACTCGTTTATATGCATTTGTATCCATATTTGCCAAATTTTGGCTCGCTACATTTAACCTATTTATGTCGGCTTGCATGGAGCCTGCAACAATATCTATTCCATCAATCACGCCACCAACTCCTCATTTCTTAATTTTTGTTCTGTTGTACCTGTAGACACAATAGAAAAGGACTGTACCTGCACAGTACTTGGGACTTCGCTTAAGGAAATCACAAATATATGGGATATATATCTATCAACGAGCTGCCGAATGTGATAGCGTAAACTTGCTGAACACAATAGAATCGGCTTGAGCCCAGCCTGCATCATTTTTTCCACAGCTTTAATTAGATTTACAGTAAATCTTTCAGATAAATCTGGTTCTATGGTTAGTCTGGAAGCCCCTTCTAGGGTGACAATACATTCCGACAGTCTGCGCTCCAAAGCCGGCTCGAGCGTCAATACTTGGAGTACATCCTGATCATTTAGCAATGGTTCACATATGACCCTTCCCAATTGCTGGCGAACCAATTCAGATAGTATCTGGATATCTTTTGTTATCCGGGACCTATCTACTAAGGTTTCAGCGATTAATTCTATATTGGTTACTGGAACTTTTTCCTTGAGGAGATGTTTTAAGACTCTTTGAATATCACTTAACGAAAGATTTTCGGGTATCAGCTCATCATACAAACTTGGCTGTACCAGCTTTACTTTATTTAATAGTACATCTGTCTCGCGGCGTGTGATGAATTCGGCTGTGTGTCGTCGTACGGTCTCGGTGAAATGTGTGAATAAAACAGTTATCGCATCCACTACGGTATAATTTCTCTCGGTTGCCAAGCCTCTATGTTCGACATCAATCCATACTGCAGGTAGCCCGTAAGATGGATCTTTTGTTTCGATTCCAGGCAGTGAGAGTTTATTTGTTGCACTAATAGCCAAACTTTTTTCCAAATGACATTCAGCACCTGCAACTCTTGTATTAAATATTCTCAATTCATATTCGCTAGGAGCCAACTTTTTCGTAATACTAAGTTTCAGCTTGGGGATAATGACCCCTATCTCTTGCGCATACTGTGACCTGAAACTACGAATTTTTTCAAGCAGTACCGTATTGGATGAGAGCCCCTCTCCCAATTCAGATCCAACCTGAATCTCCAAAGCCTCGACAACAATATCATCATAAGTTTGTTCAGAAGGGGAGCCTTCGTGATCGATCTCTTCTTCGCTTCCTTTTTCTTGCAGATCTTTTCCTGAACGCAATGTGAGAACTGCAAAAGGTGCCAATACTGACAAGAGAATTGCGATTGGCCAAATTGGAATCCCGGGTAGTAAAGCGAAGATCAGAAGCGCTATACATACTAAAACCAGACTTTTGGGATAGCGTGTTAGTTGTTTGCCAATTTCATTGCCAAGAAATGAGTCACTGGAGGCACGGGTAATGATAATGCCAGTAGCCGTGGAAATAACTAGCGCCGGTATTTGAGTCACAATACCGTCACCTACAGTCATCAATGTATAAGATTGAAGCGCATTGGCCCAGCTCATCCCCAATTGCGCAATACCTACTGTCAATCCCCCTACAATATCGATAAGAATAATAATAATTCCCGCAATAGCATCGCCTTTTACAAACTTGCTGGCACCATCCATTGATCCGTAGAAGTTCGCCTCTTTCTCGATTTCCTTGCGTCTTTTCTGCGCCTCTTTCTCATCAATAAGCCCCATATTAAGATCGGCATCAATACTCATCTGCTTGCCCGGCATGCTATCCAGAGTAAATCTGGCGGCTACTTCCGCTACCCGCTGCGCACCACTTGTAACAACTATGTACTGGACAACGATTAGAATAAAAAAGACCACCAAGCCAACTACATAATTGCCACCAACCACATATTCGCCCACAGCACCGATAACTTCACCGGCGTCTCCATCACTTAGAATCAACCTTGTTGCTGCAATATTTAGAGAAAGCCTAAGCAGAGTTGCTATAAGCAATATTGCTGGAAAAGTAGAGAATTCGACTGGCTTGTCCATATAAAAGGTTAGCAGCAGAATTATCAAGGCGGTGCTGAAATTGAAAAGCAATAGGAAGTCCAATACAGCTGAGGGTATCGGCGCAAATAGAACTATCAGTATTCCTATTACCCCCACAACGAGAGCTATTTCGCTTTTTGTTCCAAAGGCACGTTCGAACATTTCTCTTACCTATTTCCAGTCATACTTCAGCAATAAAGTTGCGTGATCGCCTCTTTCGCTTAACTTCATGCAACAATCTAGCCACTGGCATATATAACTCTACAGAAATATAGTCATTTAACTTTGTTGATTTGTACAACTCCCGAGCAAGCTTCACACGCCGAATAATTTTTACACCATGTTTTCTAGCTGCTTCCTGAATGGCCATCGCCAGATCGTCTTGACCTTTAGCAATCACCTTTGGGGCCACCATTGTGCCGGGATCATATCGCAATGCCACCGAAATATGAGTAGGGTTGGTTACAATTACATCAGCAGAAGGCACGTTTCCTACACCCCCTCCCCGGCTTCGTAACTCCTGCTGTAATTCCTTCCGGCGCTGCTTAATATTCGGATCACCCTCCCGCCTTTTTATCTCGTCCTTAACCTCTTTTTTCGTCATTCGCATCTGCTTAAAAAAACTTTTTCGAGCAAACAAAAGGTCCAATAGCGCGATAGCGGCCATAATCGGTATCAATAATACCAGCGCCAGGACTAATGTACCGATAAACCCGCTCACCGCGGAAGAAGCATCTGAATTTGAAAGCGCCAACCACTTTCCTATTGAAAATTTAATAAAAAAATACAAGAATACAGCAAGTATTGCGAGCTTTATTAATGTTTTAAATAAATCAAATAATGTCTTAAGCGAGAATATCTTTTTCAATCCGTTAACCGGATTTAATTTCTTGAAATCTGGTTTAAGTGGGTAAGAAGAAAAAATAAACCCTGTCTGAACCACGTTCCCAATGACAGCAAAAAGCGCGGCAATCAACAATACTGGCACAAGTACGCTAATTGATACCAGAAACTGCTGCCCAGCCCATATACTGAGCCCTTCCTTACTGAGATTGAGCTGGCCCGCGACAGAAACAATTCCGCTAGCGCTATCCAGCAACCGATAGATCAACTCTTCACCCATTCCCACCAGCGCCAGTAAGAAACCCATCAGCATGGTTGCCGACACGATCTCTACACTTTTTGCCGCCTGACCCATCTTTTTAGCTTCTCGCAGCTTAAAGGGTGAGGCCGGTTCTGTTTTCTCTTCCGAGGATTCCTGGCCTTGTGCCATTAGTTCACCAGAACCTTGGTCCACCCGCCAAAAATTGACTCAAATATGGCCCGAATTGGCGTGGACATATAATTGAGGGACAAAACCAGTAACGTCAGTCCCATAAAGATCTTGAAAGGCAATCCCACAAAATAGGGGTTAACCTGTGGCATAGTTCTGGCAAAAATTGCGACTACGAAGTCGATCATAAAAAGTCCAAGTACGATGGGAGCTGCAAGAACGGAACCAAAAAGAAACATCTTTGTACCCATCAAAAATGCCTCCAGAAGTCCGCTTGCACCCAATCCGCCCCCTAAAGGAATTAGTATGAACGATTGCCTAATTCCGCGTATGAGCATCAAGTGACCATCCATTAGAAAAAAAATCATTGTCCCCAATAGTGTCAGTAAGGTGCCTATCAGTGAATTTTGAGACTGTGATAATGGATTAAATAAACTCGCCGCTCCAAGTCCCATTTGAAAATCGATCAGTCGCCCTGCAATGCTAAATGCCGAAAACGCAGCCATGATCACCACCGACAAGGCCAAGCCGACTACCAGTTCTTTTAGCATTGCTATCACTAAATCATAGCTGGACTGGATAGCAAGTTCACCATTAGGCAGCAGGATTACAAATAACATTGATAGAGCTATTATCAGATAAAATCTGACCCGCAGAGGCAAGTAAATTACCGCCTGTAGTGGTAGTGCAAGGAATACTGGGGCAAGGCGCGTGGCAATTAACAGTATATTTGCGGCTAGGTCGAAACTGACTTGTACCAACATCACATTAAATCGGCAATTTGCCTG
Organism: Microbulbifer sp. TYP-18; assembly: GCF_040932045.1. Classification (NCBI taxonomy): domain Bacteria; kingdom Pseudomonadati; phylum Pseudomonadota; class Gammaproteobacteria; order Cellvibrionales; family Microbulbiferaceae; genus Microbulbifer; species Microbulbifer sp. TYP-18. Next base: position 5,429 of record NZ_JBFRBC010000026.1, on the reverse strand, counting down.
AACATTGCTTCCGTGTAGGCGACAATGGTGCTTAACATCCATGCACCAAAGATAAAGATGACACCAACAATACTGAGAATCTTGGGTACAAAAGTAAGAGTCATTTCCTGGATTTGCGTTACAACTTGAAAAATACTTACAACCAGCCCAACCAATAGCGCCACCCCAAGAACTGGGGCAGACACCATACTTGCAGTAGTCAACATATTTTTTACGAGTTCTAGTGCGGCGTCAGGAGTCATTCTGTACAGTTATTATTGTTGTGGTTTTATAATTGCCAGCTACGCAGGCAAATTCATACTAAAGCCTAATGATTTGATCCTTTTGATTTTTCCGGATCTGCTCCCTGCCCAATTTTTTGCTGAAACCGGGTTAGTGCTCTAACCAGCGTTTCTCCTTCATTATTAATTTCTGAATTGAGTATTTGCTCTAATTGTCTTTCAGCATTGGCCTGCTCTCCGACACCTGAATCTAAAAGCGCTTTTGCAAAACGGCCTGCAAAAGAATTTCCACTCAACCGATTTGCCAACTTGGCTTTTACATTAGCCACGGGTTTATCGCCTTTCATTAGCGCGATTACTGCTAGCGTTCCCTGGGTTTCTGCAAAACGCGGTTCAATAGTGTTAGCACGCATTGCTGCTTCTTCTGCCTTGCCTAGCTCACCCGAGCAAATATAAGCCCAAGCTAAAGCATTGTAAGTACCCAAGTGATTCGGCATTAATTCAACGGCACGCTCCAGATATTCGGCAGAATGGACAAAGTCACCTTTGAGCATCACCAGCAAACCCTTACCCAGCCAACCTCGCCCACTTCCTGGTTTCTGCGCCAAAACAACAGAGAAGCATTTGTCTGCTTCACTCAGGTTACCATCTGTCAAGCTCAAGGTGCCGGCAACGAGGTTCCCTTCTACATTGTCGGGATTTTTATTCAACAATTCCTTAGCCAGAGAAAGGGCCGCTTCGGATTTTTCATTATCCAGGGCGATTAGCGCGCGCATGGATTTACATTCCATTGAAAGTTCAGTATCCATCTCTAGGGCAACAAGTAACTTTTCCGCTTCTTCCATGCGACCCAGGTAGTGGAGCGCTCTGGCCTTAAGCAGCAAGCCCCTTGCTGGAATTTCAGTCAACACGCTAAGTGTTTCCAGTGCCTGCTCAGGCTGATGCATCGCCATCTGAGCCCAGGCCATGTTATAGCGCACCATATCCTGAGGCACATCCGTACTTAACAGGGAAGTAAAATATACAATAGCGTCCTGGAACTGCCCCCGGTAGAGTGAAAGCATTCCACTTTGAAAGGAAAAAATCGAGTTTTCCGGCCAGCGTTTTTTCCCGAGTACCAGATGGGACTCGGCCTGATCCAACTGACCGGCTCGGAGCTGAGTATCAATCAAATCACTGACCAGTCGCGAGTTATTCGGGTCTTGCTCCAGGAAAGATTCGAGTTTTTTTATTTGTTCTTTTAGATCATTCACCGCCGCTTCCCCCGAAGCATACCCTCTACGTGCGAATGGGCAGACTCTAGCACAGGCCTCAAGATATTAAATAGTTTTTCAATGCATTAGTGCCAACTTCGTCGCATTACACGCCATTACAGACTACTTATTGTACTATCTGTATCTATTTCATCCTCCTGCTGATCATAATTTGTACATCTGTGAATGGCGCTTTTCGCTTAATTGCAACCTAACCTGGAGCAACCGGAACTAAAATTACTAGGAATTATTACGGTTAACCGGCGACACCTTCTAACGTGGTTCAATTTTATACTTGATCTTCAGTCGGAAAGTGCCAAAAGGCGGGCCCTGAGGTCCCCGGTTCTACGACAGATTCAGATTAGGTAATTAAGTCTGACTGGGATCCGACATTTAAGCCGCCGAGCAGTTGATTATTTTCACAGCCGGAGCGAACACAATTCAATCCAGCAGCGTATTCGTATCATGATTCCGGGTGGGCAACCCAATAATTAATCGTCTTTGGTGGGGATGGGTTTTTGAATATGCCAAAGGGCCCGCCCTTTCGACTGGATCACTATCTGGAATTGACAGATTGGAGTGGCCGGCAGTTGCACCCGAAGATGCCGTGGTTCCAGCACTGCGCTGGCCGCCTGGAGAAATACATCAGTCTATGAGGCTATTTGGCTGACACAGAATTTTGAACACCCTCATCTTCTCACCCTCTTCATCAAAAATAGTGCCCGAGAATGGTTTGCCTTCAAAAAGACAAACCATCTCATCATTAATATCAATTTGATCTTCACTAACTCTTTTAATCTTATTACGCTAACTCTCTCAATAGGCGATCAAAAGTTTATATTTTATCTGAAAGATAAACTTCCCCTTCAGCATGCCAAATTTTAAATTCTCTACTTTCACGATAACCTTCCAACTCCTTTTCCGGAAAATCCCTCACCCACTCTGGCAATAACTCGCACCTTTCCAGAGATTTATTCTTATGTAAAGCAATAAGAATTAAGATAGGGAGAAGTGAATCTTCCCCTTCCCTATCTAACCAAGCTTCGTGCTCTTCTTCTATAGATAATATTTCTTCTTCAAACGCCATGTCTATCACTTCACTAGAGATAGGTAATCAGCCATTGTTATCTTACCTTGATCCAGCAAATATTGATATGGCTATAGTTTTCCGTATTGTATCTAGCCCAATGTTCCCGGGCGGCACAATCAACAGCTTAGTTGGTAAATTGAAAAATGTACCCTGATCTCAATTATGCAGTTATTCTATTCAAAACATCCCAGCAAGAAATGCATTAAAAATTACATACCAGGCACATAAGAGCGCTGTAAACAGCCTGTTCATCATTAGTCTAAACACAGGAGAAAACATCCACCTGAAGGCAACCATTGAAACCAGACAATAGATTATTTTCTCTCCCAGACCCAAATCCCCATACGAGATTTTAAGACTTCTATCTGCCTTCTGAATAAAGCCATCGAGTAGGTTAACGATGAGCATAAATAGTACGACCAGAAAAAGCCAGAGCCACCTCTCTACAGGATCACTAATATACTGAGCCATAAGATAGATCACTGGCTGGAATACTAGCCATAGCAATGGGGAAAACACGATAGAAGCAGAGAATAAAAGTGCCGCCCAAAACAATGAAGTAAAGTGAAAACTGATAGTCTCTCCATTCCAAACGCTTTCAGGTAGTTGTTTTTCCCGAATAAATGCCAATGCCACGCGCCTCACCAAATTAGAAAATCTCACTTTTTCTCTCCAACTCACAAACAGGCGCACAGGTCAAATGGCCAACAAGAAAATCCATTTCACTACTACGTTCAACCTCTGGCAAGGGGGTGTCTTTACTTGTATCCCATAAAGTCATATTTAGCCTCAACCTCTTCACGCAACCGCAAATCTTCTTCTGAGAACTTATTTTTTGGATTCAAGTGATGCTGAACCATTCGCTGTTTTAGAGAATCACTACCGAATATATCTATTGCTTGTACACCTATCCATGCGAGCCACCCCTTTGGCCCCCCTGCAAGCAATCCGTTTGAAGCGAACATCAGGCCGTCCCAAGCAAGCCCAACTTGGCCCGTGACCCTCATTTCTTCATTATTGTAATAGACACCTCCAGATACCATTGCCAAATTCCCGGCTACGGAAAGACCTGTAAATGCTTTACCTCCAGCATCTGCCCATCCGGCATATTTCGTTACATTAAACTGATAACTGCCGTTTAACTGACTTAAATTACCAAGCCCCTCCCCATAAACTCCTACTGACAATGTCCCGGGCGTCATTGGGTTTTGCAAGCCCCAAAGTGGCAACCACCTCCCTCCGCCTCTTGGGGCATCTAGTGTCAGGTACCTTGCTCCACTTACATCCAGCGATAGATAGTTAATTTGTGATGCGAATGCAAGGGCAGAAGTAATGCCGTTGTTTGCCGTTGTATCTGTTAACGCCAGCCCCGCTGCATAGATGTTCCGTTCCATTTCTGACATACCAGGGAACACATAACCATCTCGGTAAGGCCCGTACAGGCTTGTTCCATCCGGTCGCTTACCTTCTGCAGCCATCTTCTGGGCATGCCATATCCCTTTTTGCTGCACCGCCCGATCATGGTCTGCCTGCATATCATCAAGCATTCCTATGGCCATCTTGCCGTACTTACCAGGCCTGTAGTCGGCTGCGGTTACGTCCGCAGACCAAATTGCTTGTTGTTGTTCCGCCGCTCTTTGTGCCGCTACTCTGGCCTCATAACCTGTCTCTACACTCCGGGCATATGCATTGTTGGATAAATCTGCGGGTCGCCCTAAGTTGTCAGCCCAGTACCCTCCGTAACCAGGGCGCATATCCATCCAATAGGAGGAGGATTGGCCAGTTTCTGGATTACCAATTACGACAACATTCTCCATTTCCCCGTCATGGGTATACCAGGAAAATGACGTTTGTGTCGGATAATTTGGTTCTTGGACCAGCGAATTCGCAGACTGAGTAATCACTGCAGTTCGCTGCTCTGTGGCTGTTTCCGTTTCAGCGCTTTGTACGCCCCGACTGTTTGTCTTGGGAGTTTCCGGTGCCGGACCCGTGAATTGCTGACCCCATTTTTCAATAGCATCGTTCAGTGGTTGTCCGATTCGGTTTCCAGCATACCCCCCAACGGCATTGTTCAGGACATTGGCCCAGTCAAAGCTTTCGTTTTCAGTAAGTTTCTGCACGCCTGCATTGATGGTTCCTGCTGTTATGGTGCGTACAGGCTCTGCCCACCAGGATTCATTCGCCGATGGGTTGAATCCGAGCTTGTCGGTGGCCCAGCTGGAAGCGTAGGAACCTATGGCAGCGCTGGCGACGGACTCCCACTTGAATTCATATTCGCTGTCAAATGCTTTGTTGATTCCCTGACTCGCTATGCTGCTGGCACCGGCTACCAATGCTTTTGTGACCCGCAGACCCTGCTGCAATTTGGCCACTTGGTTGGTAAGCCGGGCGACTTCTGCCGCATTTTTCGTTTGTTGCGCAACTGCCAGCCCCTGTTGCGCTTCGGCCAGACCTTTCACTTTGTCGCCAACCCCGGCCAATTCGCCAATACCAAAGGTTGCAGCAGCTATCAGCCCATCTTTTGCGACATCTTTCCAACTGAAACTGTAGCCATCCTGATAACCCGCGATAATAGCGCCAGTCTGCATAATGCCCTGTGAAACGATCCCGGCTGCGGCGACCCCACCAACGAAGCCAGCAACACCGGCCAAGCCTCCAAGAGCGCCAATACCGGCTATAGCACCGGATACCGCTGTATATGCCGCCAGCGCAGCGCCACCAGAAACGACCGCAGCCACCACCAACACAATAATGCCCAGCGCACCACAGCCGTCATCACTATCCACCGGTGGTGGCGGCGGTACATCCGGCAGGGTCGGGGCAGTATCGCCCATCTGCAGGGCACCATCCACCGGGCGGAAGGTG
>NZ_JBFRBC010000025.1:0-84824 GCF_040932045.1 Microbulbifer sp. TYP-18 | reverse complement strand
TCCAGGTGAAAAAACAAACAATCTCAGGGTTGTTTTGGTCAAATTCAGGCCCGCACCAGAAAATACTGATACTGCCGTAGCGATTGTTGAGTTATTCAGACGTTCCCTAGTGCTCAATCTTAATGCCTTATGAAGTTAGCGCTTTGTTAACGGCAGCCGAAAGCTAGTGTAGGCTGCCCGGTCAAGGGCACGATTTTCGCAACCGAAACGTATTTCAGTAACTTGTTATGGTTCATTGGCTTGTTTAGCTCTCCAATATTTAAAAATCTCGTACACCAAGATAGCAACAAAACTAACTAAGAGCGTTTGCCCTGCCTGTAAAAGTTCAGGTCTACCGCAAGCACCTCCGGGACCTGCGACACCTGCCATGAAAAGAATGTACATGCATACAGGAATGTACCCTAAAACTAGTGCGCTTATTATTGGTACCCAAAGGCGTTTCTTATTTGTTAAATAACGTATGGAAAGGGTCAGAGCTAGAATCGTTGCAGAGCTTCCTAATAAAAGGAAAAATTCTGACACGTGCTGTTCGGCTAATCCTTCAGGTTGAATAAAACACGCATAGGCATTAGCTGGAATAGCAGCTGTCAGTACTAGGTGAACTACTCTCAAACCTACCTCTTGTGTCTGATTAGATTATAAAAGTTTATTAAAGAGCCAATTGCTCATTATCCATTTCACTGCTTGCGCAAGGACTTTTACCTCGCGGGCTAAGTGCCACACTTTGTATACTCATAGTAAATAAGGGAGTCGGCGCAGCTTTAGCTGTGCCCTATGCCTTACTTTGTTATGCAGTTCCCAGCTGTTGATTCATAGTAAATATCACGCTCATGCTCTTCTTTACCTCCAGGCTTACCATCGCTACCAAAAGTCAATGACTTACGTCAACCATGTGATTTCCGACGGGGATGTCCCTAGCACCCCACCCTGGAACTCGCCGAGCAGGGTGGGGTGTGATCCCTGCTCCATCTGTGTAAGAGACACCATATCGCCAGCCTGGCTGCTTTCTTATTTAAAGCTTCAACCCTTTACCATAATAACCTTGGCGAAGGGTTGATTCTAACTATCAAATGTTATGTATTAAGTATTGACATAAATCCATTAATAAAAATCACATTCCGCATCCAGTTTGAAAAAACCTATTGTGGTAGAAGGAGATATATTAGTTATTTCCCTTCTAGCGGTCATATCTTCATAGGGGCGTATGGCATAAAACGTCACTGAAATATCATTACCCTGGGCATCTAAGGTTGAGCCGGAGGCATCATGTAACCGACTGGTATCAAGCACAAATTCTGGGCTGTCTAAAGATGCGCCAGGACGCTGAGAGTTGAAAATAGCAAAGGTCCACTCTCTATCGCCGGATAAGCCCCATTGGCCATTCCAGGTATTGGCTTTAATAACATGTCTTTCCCACATTGTGTCACGGTCAATACAACCTGCCGAGGTTTCAGTTACGACATTATTTCCTAAAGCTGAAGCGTACCACGTTAGACTTACTTCAAGGGAAAAGCTGGGTGCGCTGACAAGTGAGGCAATTAATGAACATAGCAGGGTAATGGGTTTAAATTTCATAATCCTTTCCTTATGATTATTATACAGCTCGTTTGGTTGTGAGAGTGTCGGTAATACTCATTGGAATCTATCAGCTTACCAGCTAAAGTTATGTGTAGCTAGCTCGGTAGCCGATTTATCTTAGACTACTTTTTAGTTTTGCAAATTTAATCATAGCTTTTTTGTGTTTTTGGTAGAGCCTATGGAGGCTTGCCACCATCTGCTGCAGGTGTTCTTGCCAGTTCGATGGCAACTGGACGTATAGTTGGGCAATATGCGGAGGGAAAGGTACGCTCAAGAAATGGTGAGCATATTCCTCTCCAAATACTACAGCCAAATTGATACCTACAGATTCACACCAGGTGGGTAACAGCTCCACAGGTAGTTTTTGTTGACTATTTTCGATCTTGGAGACTTGAGAAGCGGATAGTCCGAGTAGCTTACCTAACTCCGCACTCCTCAATCCCCGCTGCTTTCGTGCCTCTTTTAACCTTTTGGCAATGTTATGGGTCAGGTCCGACACCTCATTACTCTATTATTATTTGCAGAAAAATCGATTATAGAAAGTTTCCATAACATATTGTTTCTAAAGGAGGAATTAAGAAAAAAATGCTTGCGATGATTGTAGATATCATTAGATTTGTATGTGGTAACGGCAAGAATTGGAGTTTGGTTTTAAATTTGCAGTGAAATTGTTGACAAAAAGGTGTTGTTAATGGGGGGGATTAGATCGTTATTCCAGTAGCAAAGCCTGGATTTACTAGAATTCGTCATACTTCTTCATCGGAATGCCACATTTCTGCCAGCAGATGCATTGTCTAAGTCGAGAGGGTCTCTCATAAAAGAGACTGTTAGCAATTCAGGAGCGGAGAATAAGGATGATGTCGACGCGCAAAGACCTATTGCAAACGGTAGAACACCTCAACGATGCCTTGGAATGGGCGTTCCAATGTCCGAGACCTGAACCGCGACGAGAAATGGTGCGGGTCATTGCAGATGAGATGTGTGCGGCGCTTGGCGGCCTCGTTTATGCTGCTTCAAATGACGGGGAAGGGGATGTGTCTCGGCAACCAGCTCCTTAATTAAGTGCACCAATTTCGCCTCTTGCCACCATGGTATTCGTAGCCGAGACCAGCACCTATGAGCAGCTGGTCAAGGCGTTGCCCATCGACCCATACTTCAGCGAGCAGCCGGAAATACTTGTCCCGCTCTATCTCCTCAAGGCGAACTTCCTGGGCACCAGGAGCAGGGTGGCGGCGAATTGCTTGGCCTTTCGTGCCAGTTCCTTTTCAGCCTGGCACTTGCCCCGTAACTCCGGGGTGTCTACCCCTTTGACTCTGATGCCGATTCGCTTACCTACTATATCGGGCCATCCTGGAACATTGGCGGTGAAGGAATCCCCATCGTAGACTGAGACTACTTCTATGGGGCGAGCGATAGCGAGGGTAGGAAGTAAAAGCAGGGTAAGAATAATTCTTTTCATTTTCTTATAGTGGCGAGTGGCTTTTAGAAATAAGAATTGAATGATTTTTTTGTGAAAATCAGAGGGTTTATTGATACTGGATTATTATACAGCTTTTAGGCGATTGCTCTTTTATTTGGTATCGCAACGAAAAAAGGCTCACACCTTCCGATGTAAGCCTTTGATTTTACTGGCGCGCTCGGGAGGATTCGAACCTCCGACCGCCTGGTTCGTAGTCCTTGGAAGAGAGTGTACAATGGATTCTAACGGCTTGCAAACCCGCATGAAATCTAGCCTTCAAGCTCCTTTATACCCTTTGGACGTTGTTCCACGTGGACACTTTGTGGACATCTTGGCCTGTTCTGTATGTGGGCCAGGGGGTTCCTGGTGACGGCATCCTCAAGGTGTTCTGGTGCCAAGTGTGCATATCGCATCGTCATCTTGATATCCGTGTGGCCTAGCACTTCTTTTAGGGTTAGCAGGTTTCCGCCGTTCATTACGAAATGGCTGGCGAAAGTGTGTCTTAATACGTGAGTGCACTGTCCCCTGGGCAGTACAATACCGCTCTTTTCCAGCCCGCGTACAAAGGCACTATAACAGTCCTGGAAGAGAGGGCCTGTGCGAGGCCCATCAGCGAATATCTCTGCTTCCAGCTCATTCGAAATTGGGACTGTTCGGGTTTTGCCGCTCTTCGTGCCTGCGTAAGTGATGCGGTTGTTGCGTATCTGCTCACCACGCAGGCTTTCTGCTTCGCCCCAGCGAGCGCCCGTGGCGAGGCAGATATTTGCTACCCGGAGCACATATTTTGACCGGCTCTCCGTCAGCTTTGACAATAAACTCTGGATTTGCTCAAGGCTTAGGAATGTCAGTTGCGCTTGGTCAAATTTAAGAGGGCGTAATTTAGCTAAGGGATTTTCTGTTCGCCAGTTATCTAAGCGGATCAACTCGTTAAACATGGATTTGAAATAGCTCAGATCATGATTGCAGGTGTTTTCCGTGCACGGCAAAGATTTTCGCTTTTTGCCCCTTCCCCCAGGGGTTGTTTCTAGGCCGCCAGCCAGTCGCTTTCTGCGGAATTCGGTGTAGAGTTCCGAGGTGACTTTGCTTGCGACGGGATCACCCATCATTTGGCACAAGGCAAGCAAGTAATCTTGCCGTTCTCTTCCCCCCTTTAGTGTATGTCCATGTAAGTCATACCAGGTCTTTACCAGCTCACTAAGTTGCCGATTGTCTCGCTGAGGTGGCACCCATTCACCTCTGTCAGCGGCTGCAAGCTGGGCGCGCTGCCAGCGTACAGCCTCGGACTTAGTGTTGAATGTACGACGTACCCGCTTACTGTCGCGTCCCTGGGGTCGGCAGTCAGCCTGCCAACGGCCGCTATCAGTTTTCTTGATTGCCATCGTGCGTAGATTTCAGAAACGCAGGAGCAGCTAATCCGATATCGATTCGGGTAGCTATCAGCTTACAGAGAGGATTATCGCTTTTTCGCACCACCTCAATGTCGGTTTGTCCGCCATAGGCCACCCATGGCAGCAACTCTGGCATATTTTTACCTACGGTTGCGAACACTTCCTCGGTAATTCGGTGTCGTCCATATTCTATATTTTGAATTTGGTGGAACTTGAGTCCAAGTTTTTCCGCGAATTCAGGTTGAGTAAACCCCAACGTTTCACGAATGATCCGCAGCCGTCCCCCGGCGCTATTTTCCGGTGATTCTCTCACCTTTGCGCTCCTTTATTACCACTTTCGCGCGAAATTTATCCTACTGAGCATCACTATTACAAGAAAAAGCGCTCCAATAACTTGAAATAAGATGTTTTATGCGCCTTAAAATGTAAATGAACTATTTAAAGTGTTGATATAACGTTGTTATGGGTCTTAAATACACTCCATTACAACCCTAACAAGAGTAATGGAGTTCGAACAGTGACTGAGAAACTAGACCCACCGCCCGTCAAGTCCCCCGTATCTTCCATGGAGCAATTCGCGCTAGATACAGGGCTGACCTTGCCAACCGTCCGACGCCAAGTGCAAAGGGGTTACTACCCAACAGTGAAAGTAGGGCGCTACCGGATGATCAACGTGATCCGAATCGCCCATCGGTGTCTTGAAACCGACGAGACCGAAATATCCTTGCAATAATCGGAGTCGGCGTCATGGACTACAGCCAGATCAACCGGGATGTGGTGGCGGCGCTGGAGCGGGACCAGTCACTCAACCTGGTGCTCAAGGAAACATCCAACACCTACCGCCAGGGGATCTGTCCGGACTGCGAACGCAAGACGGTCTGGATCAGTGCCGACAAGCCGATCACGTTGCGCTGTGATCGCGAGGACAAGTGCGGTTATCGGGAGCGGGTTCGGGATCGCTATCCGGACCTGTTTGAAAACTTCTCCAAGCGCTTCCCCTCCAGCGACGAAGACCCCAAGGCCACCGCCAGGGCCTATCTGTCACACAACCGCGGCTTTCCCACCGCCGATATCGAGGACTGGTTCGACCAGGGTTTTTACAAACTGCCTGATGGCACCTGGGCCGAGACGGTGCGGTTTTATCTTTTCGAGGGTAAGCAGGACTATTGGCAGCGCATCATCGACAAGGCCCATATGCAAAAGGCCGGGGGCAAGAAGGCGCGCTTCAAGTCTGGTACCAGTGTTGCCGGAAAGCACTGGGCGCCGCCGCCGCAGGTCATTGAGCCCGGGAACAAGGTTTTTATTGTCGAGGGTATTTTCCACTGTATCGCCATGTACCTGGCGGGATACAAAGCCGTGGCCGCCTTCAGTTGTTCCAATCTGCCGAGGGGACTGATCCAGGAAACTGCGGGCCAGGGGATAACCTGGTGTTTGGCCTATGACGATGAACCCGGTGCGCACGAGCACCTGGTCAAGTACCACCGGGAATTGGTCGACCAGGGCGAGACAGTGGAAGTGGCACTGACCGGTAGCTACAAAGACTGGGATGATCTGTATCGGGAAAAGCGGCTCAACGATACCACCATTGAGGAATGCCAGTGGCGGGGACGGATCTTTATCGCCGAGACTCCGAAAAAGAAAGCCTATGCCTTGTATGGGTGGAAACCGTTCAGCAAGACGGTCATAGAGCACCGCGACAAACTCTACTCCGCCCGGTTCTCCCTGGAGGATTTCAACAAAGCCAGCGAGGGAGAGCCTTTCGCCTGGGGTTCAAGCTGGGATGCCTTTAACCAGGCGGCGAAGGTGTGGGAGATCTCCAACTGTGTGCCCAGCTTCCAATACACCGAGATCGACCGGCTCACTGGCGAGCGCCGCTATTTCTTCCAGATTAAAAAGGCGAACAGCAGCCGCAATTACCTGGGAGCCTTTTCACCCAATGCCCTCTCCGATCCCCGCGCCTTTGGCCTTGCCCTGCTGTCCCATACCGACGGCGGCAGCTTTGAAGGCGGGGCCGGCGATTTAAAAACCCTCAAGGCCCGCTGGCTGGACGGGGAAGTCGCCCGTGTGACCACCCTGCCCCATATGGGCTATGACGAGGATTCCCGCGCTTACATCTTTCCCGGCTTCGGTTATCGCCAGGGCCAGCTGCTGCCCGCCAACGCGCACGGCTTTTTGCAGCTGGGCGACACCGCCATCAAAACCACCCTGGAAGATATGCCGGTGCACCACAGCGACCAATTCAACGGCAGCTGGTGGCCGGATTTCGTCAAGGTCTTTCACCTCAACGGCATTGCCGCCCTGGCTTACTTTACCGCCAGCTTGTTTGCCCGCCAGATCAAAGAGCAGCACCAGGCGTTTCACTTCCTGGAACTCACCGGTGAAGCGGACGCGGGCAAATCCACCCTGATCCGTTTCCTATGGAAACTGCTGGGCCGCGACAACTACGAAGGGGTGGATATGCTCAGCACCTCCAAATCCAGCTACGGCCGACACCTGGGCAAGGTCAGCAATCTGCCCATGGTGGTGATTGAAAGCGACCGGGAAATCAGCACCGGTGCCGGCGGCCGGCCGGGTAAGCCCTTCGACTGGGATCTCTTCAAAAAGGTCTTTGACCTGGACGGCGTGATCGACACCCGCGGCGTCAAGACCAATGACAACAAAACCCATGACCGCCTGTTTCGCGGGACCCTGGTCATCAGCCAGAACACCACCGTGCAGGCCTCCGCGGCCATGCTCTCCCGCATCGTGCACCTACACTGCACCACCGCTCACAAGCGCCCCGAGAGCCGCCCCCTGGCCGACCGCCTCAAGCGGGAACCGGTCGAAAACCTGGCCGGTTACCTGCACACCGCACTGACCCGGGAAAACGAATGGCTGGCCGGTTTTTTTGCCGCCTTTGATCGGCACCGGGAAACCCTCAGTGCCGACAGCGGGATTACACAGGGCCGTGTGATCGACTGCCACGCGCAATTGATGGCTGCGGTGGACGCCCTGCAGGTGCTGCTACGTGAATTTAATGGCGATTTGCGCAGTCAGGTGCAGGAATATTTGCAGGAGCGTGCCCGCGATCGCCAGCGCCGCCTCAACAGCGACCACCCCATCGTTGAACAGTTCTGGGATGCCTACCACTTTATTAATGACCAGGTGATGTACGTCGACGACCAGGACGGCGAGCGCATTAATCAAATCGAACGCCTGAACCACAGCATCGATCCCGCCTTAATCGCCATCAACCTCAACGAGTACCTGGAGCACTGCCGCAAACGCGGCCAGGAACTGGTGCCAGTGGCCGATCTCAAGCAGCTGCTGCCTACCAGTCAACGCTACCAGTTTGCCGGCTACAAGCAGGTTCGATCTAAGCGGGAGCAAGGCAGCAGGCTCTGGTGTTGGATTTTTCACAAATACGGCGGGGTAGAGCGATGAGCTTCAATTTTGTGTTTTTTTTGACCTACAAGGAGGGAAGCCGCGCGGGGGTGATACCCCTAGAAAAACCCGTGACAACCTGTGACAAGGGAAAAATAAGTCAGAAATAGTAATTAAAACATGGAGTTAAGTGGCATGAAGGCTTGTGACAAATCCAAGACAAAAGCAAGACAGCCCGTGACAAGGGTCTTGTGCAATGTCACAGGTTTGTCTCAGAAAATAAGACAACCAGAAATGCCCGCAAAGCCAGTAGCCACGGGGTCTGCAGGGAAATTCCCCAAAACCCTGTCACAAGTTGTCACAGAAAAAATAAGACAAGTCAGCATACCTGCAACCCGCATAAATACTGGCCCTAAAGTTGATTTTCCTGCCCTGTCACAGATGTCACGGGTTTTTTTGGCGTGCACACCCGAAAAGCGTATTTCAACCAGCAACAGGAGGCAGTTGTGAACCAGCGCCTGCTGCCCCTGTACCACCGGGTGGGGGAAATCCAGGTCTATCACGCCTGGTTGGACAACAGCGCGGTGCGCGGCGCATCCAGCTGGGCCGGGCTGGTGCAGGACGAACTTTTGTTTGGCTGTCTCGCCCGCGAGGCCGCCTATACCGCACGCGGGCAGCGCCCGTGGCACTGTTCACCCCTGGAGGGAATCGAGATGGAACACAACACAGATAAGACCGTATTTGTGCTGGATCTGGCCGAGGCTCGGCTAGTGCGCCTGGCGCTGGCCCTGTGCCGCGAACTTATCGCCTGCCCGGAAACCACCACGGTGAGTAGGGATGAAGCCGTGCGCGAGCTGCGCGCCGCCCAGGACATCTTTGCGGATCACGAGGCGCGGGCCAAACAACTCCAGGTACTAAACCGGGAACTGCAAGGAGGCTGCCATGCAAATGCTTAAGATCCGGGTCGAAATTTATCCGGATCTGCTCTGTCAGCTGCGAGTTCTAGTGCGACGCCGCGAGCAACTGTGGGCGCAAAGGGAATGCCGATCACTGTCTCCACTGGAAACCGACGAACTTGCTCTGATCAACGCCCGCCTGGCGACATTTGCCTGCGATGTGATGGCAATCTCCGATCCGCAGCAGCGGGCGCTGCATTGAGAGGAACGAAACCATGACGACTCAACTTTATGCGGCCATCTGTGAGGGTTCCAAATATTTCCATCAGAACCCGCTTCGGAAAAGTCGACGAAGGCTGCTTTTTTTGTACAAGAAATTCAATCATCGCATCCGTTGTTTTGAAGAAAGGCGGGATTGTGCCCAATAAGCGCTTCAATACATGGACTTACGAGAGTTTATATATTTCGGGATAGCGGTCGCGGTGACCGTTTTTCTAATTTGGCGGATTGTACAGAATTTGCGCAATTCGACTCGTTCGAATAGATATTGAAGATCTGGCGCAGAATTGCTTTCGTGAGTGTAATCCGGATAATAGTAGCCGTGGGGATCTCTGTATAAATTTTAAGCAACATACAAGTAATAAAGATGGCTGACTGTCCAGATTTTAGAAAATACAATTTGCAACAGCTTCAAGAAGCATATTTTGGGGTTAATAAAAAAGTTTACCCGGAAAGGGCTCAAGAAATTTTGGATAGGATAGAACAAAGAAAGCTATCTCACCCAGAAGAAATTCCTATTCCAAAAGTTGGTGTTGCAGGTCGATGGGAGCGCTTATTATCTGCCATAATTGATGGAGCAATAGTTAGTGCCGCATTTCTACCTATTGCAATTTTCCTGGCTCCAAAATACTCAGAAAGCAATCCCATCATTTTTTCTTTGTTTTCCATACTATATGTATGTCTTTCATTTTTAGTTTTAAATGGCTCATTGTTAATTGATCGAGGACAAACAATAGGAAAGAAGATTTTAGGAATTTCAATAAGAGATTTACAAGGAAATCTTCCGAGCTTTAACACTCTCATTATTTTCCGGCCTTTGCTAAAAGTGTTTTTTGGGATGCTTCTTCCTTTAGATCTTGTTAACAAATTGATAATTTTCAGAAAAGATAAGCGTTGTTTACATGATCACATTCTGGGTACCAAGGTGGACTACATCTAAGGCGCTTAAGAAACTGTTGAATATGGATATCACTCTGTGCGGGGGCATGTTCAGGTCACTTCGCCCTAATTTCCTCTGAAAATGTGCATAAAGAAAGCTCCCGCTAAGCGTGAAATCTAGGCATCTGAAGTAATGACGTTCAAACTCCTACAATTAGTTATCCCGACACTGATGATTTTGTTTGGCTTCTTCCAAACTATAGTTTACTTGAGACTGCGTAAAACGTTCGCTAATTGGCCTATAGTGGCTGGAGAAATCACTCATTCTAGACTATTGAATCAGCTGGATCTCAATGGCAGGGAAATGATTGAGGCGATAATTTCATTCAATTATAAATTTGAAGGTAAGGAGTATAAGTCCGAAACTCCGGCCTTAAGAGGCTATGACTTATTTCCTAGTTTAGCGTACGAGGCTTATCTTACGAATAAATATCGTCCTGGTGACGTTGTTAATGCCAGGGTAAACCCAAGGGTCAATGAAATTGCATATTTAGAGATTGCGCCTTTTAGTCGATTAAGTGCTGTTTTAGTTCCACTAATGCCAATTTTGGGCATTACGTTATTTATTTTTCTAAATAGCGAATATTCATCAGAGCTTTATGAGTACTTATTTTTGCAATATGATTTGGTTATGTATAGGCTGCATACTAACTAATTAGTTGTCAACGAATCATGAAAATACATTATTTACGGTCATGAATTCTCAATTAATTGAATGGCAAATCAGGGCCAAAAATGGCCAACTGTGGACAAGTCTGGAACTTCCGGGTTCTTTTATGGCGAAATCTGGAAATCCGGGTTTTTAGCTATACAGATATGGCAATTTACTGCTAAATAGGAGGGCCGTATTGGTGCATAGAAGCTAGGAACTTGATCACTGAGACGGAGTTCATCAGCATGCCCGAATCCGAATGTGTTACTCAGCCAGCCAAGGTGTCAATAGAAGCAATTGCATTAGTCGAACAACGTTACCTCTGCTTTATTCAAGCTGTGCAGGATATACGTTTGGCGCTCTGTGCGCTGAATCTGGATGCACCTGATGAGGCGCAAGTGGCGCTTCTGCACCTTATTGACGAGCGACTAGTGTGGTTGGAGTCGGAGGGGAAAGCGGAGTTATCCAGTTTGCAGGACAGACTAGGCGCTTAGTTGAGGAAGAGCGTTTAGCTATACGGGGTCCCTGGGGCATCTAAAATGGATTTCCCTGCTGTTATGTGATTCAGGTCTCGGCTGCCTGTTGCGGGTTTATTTGGTAAAATTGTCCCGGATAACCGATCGAGGGCTCAGTGATGGAAACACAGGCAAACGATACAGCTCACGCCAAGCCGGTCATGGATATGACCCCCATGCGCATCGGACTTTGCTGTCCACATTGCGGCGCCAAGGCGCGGGCGCGGACCAGTCAGCAGATCACACCGTTGTATCGGGAAATTTATTTCCAGTGCACGGATGTGGAATGCGGGCACACCTACGTCGCCGCACTCTCGGTGTTGCACACGCTATCCCCGAGCGCCAAGCCAAACCCCGACGTGAATATCCCTCTGTCCCCCAGAATTGTACGCCACTGATCCAGTCGCTATGGGTGCCCTTGGGGCACCCCGAGCCTGCGTCGTTTTGCGTCGCCCGCAAGCTATTGCCAACTCCCTTGCAGCCCCCGCCATAGCTGGGCCGGGCTGACTTCCGCCAGCAAGTCAAAATCAACACATTAAGTCCGCAGGCGAGGCGTGGGGCTGACTGCGCGCGCCGGGGCGGCGCAGGCCTGCGGCAGGCCAGGGGCGGTCGGTGGCGGATGGGAAAAAAGGCCGCCTGGTGCGGCCGGGGAGGAAAAGGAGCGAGAGCGGTGAGGACGGCTTAGGCGGGCTGGGGGGACGGCTCGGGACCGACGTCGACTTGGTAGGGCTGGAACTGGATCACCTCCTCACCAATCCATTCGTTGAGCTCGGCGAAGCGCGCCTGCAAAGGCTTAAGTTCATTCTCGTTAAACACCCGGGTCGCCTTCTCCACGTCGCCGAAGCCGGCTTTGTTCTTGGGAATAATCCCCATCAGTTGCGGTGGCACGCGGTGGGCGGCGAGCACGTCGTCGCGGCTGGCGTCTTTGATGTGCAGGAACTCATCCCTGGCCGCGACCTCGCTGATGGGAATGACCTGGATGCCGTCTTTTTTGCCGTCGGGACTGTAGAGGAACAGGTTGCGGAAGTTGCCGGGGCCTTTGGATTGCTTCAGGGCCTCGCGCATATTGTCGATATCCTCTTTTTGTTGGGCGGGATCACTCACATAGAGAATAAAACCAGCGTGGCTGCCGTTGAGATAATACTTGCGGCGAAACAGGGTGGCGGATTCGTTGAGGTAGGCGGCCTGCAGGGCGCTCAGGTACTCGGGCACGCCGTAGATCTCCTGGTTGATATCCGGTTCGGCCAGGTGGAAGATGGAAGCTTCGGGAAATTCGTGCTCCTCTTGCCAGCCCTGCACAAAAAAATACTGTTCATCCTGGCCGCGGCGCACATACTTGGCCAGTGCCGGCTGCAGGTGCAGTGGCTGGCGCGCCAGGTTGTCGCGCCGCTCCAGATAGCCGTTGCCAAAAATCAGGTATTCCAGCGCCCAGCGGGAAAAGGCCGCGCGGCTCAGCATCCGGTGCGGTATAAAGGTCGAGGCGAGGATATTGCGTTTCACATAGATGGCGGAACTGTGGTGGGGGCTGGCCCGAAAACTTTTTGACAGTCCGTGGGGATTGATGGGCGGCTCATACCAGCGGCCGTTGTACCAGCTCTCCACATAGTCCAGGATCTCGCGCCGGTCCAGCACCGGTACCGGCTCGCCAAAGCTAAACGCCTCCATGCGGGTGCCGGTATCCGGGGTCGCCGCTGCTGCTGCCGTTGCCGCTGAAGCGCCGGGGCCTGGCTTGCGCCGTCTCTTTCTGCTCATGAATAGATCTCCATAAAACCGCTGCTGTAGTTATCCTCGCTGCCGGCGCCCAGGGGTTCATTGCCCAGGGCGTGCATGGTGGCCCAGGCCAGTTCCGCGTGGCCGGTCGCCTCGCTGCGCCCGGCCTGGTAGGTCACCTGGCGGCCGCTCGGG
Source organism: Microbulbifer sp. TYP-18 (assembly GCF_040932045.1). Classification (NCBI taxonomy): domain Bacteria; kingdom Pseudomonadati; phylum Pseudomonadota; class Gammaproteobacteria; order Cellvibrionales; family Microbulbiferaceae; genus Microbulbifer; species Microbulbifer sp. TYP-18. The sequence goes on along the minus strand of NZ_JBFRBC010000025.1, from coordinate 71,850 downwards.
GTGAGTGTTTTTTTGATTTGCATAAAGGACTGCGCCAGGTCGGTCCAGCCCGCATCGAATTCCAGCCGGCCGTTGCCGATGACGTTGAGTGCGCGCAGCACCAGTTCCGTTTTCACCGCCGGGGAGTAGTTGAGCGCAACGGCGGCGGGGAAGAATTTGCGCACCAGCTGGTAAACCCCGGTGCCCAGGCCGGTGGTGTCGATGGCGATGTAGGCCACCGCATAGCGCTCGGTCATTGCGCGGATCTGCTTCGCCTGGGATTCAAAGTCCTGGCCCTTCCAGCGGTGCTTTTCCAATACCCGGAACTTGCCGCCGGGCACCGCCGGCGGAGCCACCACCACACAGCCGGCACCGTCGCCGTCCAGGCCCGGGTCGTAACCGATCCACACCGGGCGCGCGCCGTAGGGGCGCAGGGCAAAGGGTTTGATGTCCTCCCAGATTTCCCAGCTGTCCACAAAGCAGCGCTGCATCATCGCCAGGGGAAACACCGACTCGGTGTCGTCGATAAACTGGCACAGCAATAGATTCGCCCATTCGTCGGCGCTGTATTCCAGTTTCAGCTGGTCCAGATCGAACAGATCGCAGCCGCCGCGCAGGGCGTCCTCCACCGTGACGATTTGCCGCCACTGTCCGTCCTCGCAGTGCCGCCCCGGGGCCAGTGCGCTGTGGCTGAGATCCAGGGCGATCCGCTCCGCTTTGGGTCGCCCGCGGTTGTAGAGTTCGCCGGCCCAGAAGGGATAGGCGTCGTGGGTGATGGCGCTGGGTGTGGAGATATAGGTCAGCCGCCATTTTTTGTGCATCGCCATGCCCGAGGCGACTTTGCGCAGCTCCTGGAACTTGTGCACCCAAAAATATTCGTCGAAGTACAGATTGCCGTGATAGCTCTGCGCCGTGCGCGCATTGGTGCCGAGAAAATACAGGTGGGCGCCGTTGGGCAAAATCATTGGATCGCCGCTGAGCTCCACCTCCGCCTCGGCCGCATACTGCACCATGTACTGTTTGAACACATGGGCCTGGGACTTGCTGGCGCTGAGAAAAATCTGATTGCGCCCGGAGTGGATGGCATCCGCCAGCGCCTCCCGCGCGAAATACCAGGTGGCGCCGATCTGCCGCGACTTGAGGATATTGCGGATCCGGTGTTGCAGCCCGGCACCGTACCAGTCGCGCTGGTATTCAAACAGGGTGTCGCGAAACAGGGTGAGGAGTTTTTCCTTTTGCGCCTCCGTCATGGCATTGCGCTGGCGCCGTTTGCGCGACCCGGTGTTGCGGTTGGCCACTTTTGGGTTCAGGTCGCCCTCGTGGCCATCTTCCCGGGCATAGCGGCGCACCCGCGCCAGCCGTTCAATCTGCCGGCCCAGCAGATCGATTTCCTTAAAATCGGTGCCGGTCTTGGGCTCTTTGGCAATCAGTTGGATCAAGCGCGCCTCCAGGGAGGTTTCCACCCGCTCTATGGCCGGCGCCTCGCCCCAGCGATCGCGTGTCTTCCAGCTCTCCACCGTGGTGCGCGGCAGGTCCAGGTGCCGGGCGATATCCCGCGTGCGCCAGCCCTGCCAGTAGAGGCTGCGGGCGGCCCGGCGCGGATCCGTGGTGGGGGCGGTGATGAACATGCCGGCAGCCTATACCGCCGTTTGCCACCGCCGGGCTCTGCCCCCTTTGTCCCCGGCGCCGTTACAAGCCGCGCGCATTGAGACAGGCGGCGCGGCTCCCGACTATCAGCCACAACCGCTTTTAGCCGGAACTGACACAGGGCCACCCCATGGCAAAGAAATACAACTCCAAATGGTTTCGTATCGCCGTCGAGGGCGACACCACCGACGGCCGCGCCATCCAGCGCCAATGGATCGAGCAGATGGCGGCCAACTTCGATCCGGAAAAATACGGCGCGCGGATCTGGCTGGAGCATTTCCGCGGCATATTGCCCGACGGCCCTTTTAAAGCCTACGGCGATATCCTGGCGGTGAAGGCGGAAGAGGTCACCATCGACGGCGAACGGAAAATGGCGCTGTTCGGCCAGATAGATCCCACCGCAGACCTGGTGCAGATGAACCAGAAACGCCAGAAGCTGTATTCCTCGGTGGAAATTGATCCCAACTTCGCCAGCAGTGGCGAAGCCTACCTGGTGGGCATGGCGGTCACCGACTCTCCCGCGAGCCTCGGCACCTCCATGCTGGAATTCTCCGCGCAGCACCCGGATGCCAATCCCTTCTCCGCGCGCAAACAGCGTCCGGAAAATCTGTTTACCGCCGCCACCGAAGTCACCCTGGAATTTCAGGAAGTGGAAGAGCCGGGCGAGGGACTGGTATCCCGCATCCGCGAGCTGTTCAAGCAGAAAAACCGCAGTGACGACACCCGCTTTGCCAACATGGAAGCCGCCGTCGAAGAAGTGGCGGGCAACACGGTGGACACACTGGAAAAGTTCAGGGACGAAGTTGCCGCACTCAGGGAAGAGTGCCGCAAATTCGCCACCCAGCTCGCCGCCGCCCGCGACCAGACCGCGGCGCTGGAAAAGAAAATCGATCACACCGAAAACCCGGCCGGCCGGCGTCCCGCTGCCGCCGGTGGCGACGGCCAGGCACTGACCGACTGCTGACCGGAAAAACCCGAACGCCGCGGTGGAATCCATCGGAATCCGCTGCGGCACTTAGGAGCAACAGAAGATGCGCAACGAAACCCGCAAAATCTACAACGCCTACCTGGAGCAGATCGCCAGGCTCAACGGCGTGGAAAAGGCCACACAGAAATTTGCCGTCGACCCCTCGGTGCAGCAAACCCTGGAAACCAAGATGCAGGAATCCTCCGAATTCCTCGGTCGCATCAACGTCATCGGCGTGCGGGAACAGGAAGGGGAAAAGCTCGGCCTGGGTATCGGCAGTCCCATCGCCAGCACCACCAACACCGCCGACCAGGATCGCCAGACCAAGGATCCCAGCACACTGGATGCGCAGCGCTATCGCTGCGAGCAGACCAACTCGGACACCCATATCACCTATGCCAAGCTGGACGCCTGGGCCAAGTTTCCCGATTTCCAGACCCGGGTGCGCGACGCCATACTGCGCCGCCAGGCCCTGGACCGGATACTGATTGGATTTAACGGCCTCAGCCGCGCCGCCACCTCCGACCCGGTCGCCAACCCGCTGCTGCAGGATGTCAACAAAGGCTGGCTGCAGCACTACCGCGAGCGGGCCGCAGAGCGCGTGATGACGGAAGTGGTTGAGAGTTCCGGCCAGATCAGCGTCGGCGCCGACGGCGATTACAAAAACCTCGATGCCCTGGTGTACGACGCCACCGGCAGCCTGCTGGATCCCTGGTATCAGGAGGACACCGAACTGGTGGTGATCTGTGGGCGCAGGCTGTTGCACGACAAATATTTTCCCCTGGTCAGCACCCAGGAAGCCCCCACCGAAAAACTGGCCGCGGACATTATCCTCAGCCAGAAACGTCTGGGCGGACTGCCCGCCGCGCGGGTGCCGGGCTTTCCGGACAACAAACTGCTGATCACCCGCTTCGACAACCTCTCCGTCTACTGGCAGGAGAGCTCGCGCCGCCGCACCCTGGTGGACAATGCCAAGCGCGACCAGATCGAGAATTACGAATCCTCCAACGACGCCTATGTGGTCGAGGATTTTGGGGCCGGCTGCCTGGTGGAAAATATCGTTATCCAGTAGCCGGGCAGCCAATCGATAGCCTCAGCTGCGCCGGCGGGCGCTTTTCAAATCGACAGCAAGCGGAGTACCCCATGACAAGCCCAGCCCAGCGCCACTATGAACGCACCCTCGCCGCGCAGGCCGCTACCGAGAACAGCCATAGCCACCACGCCAACGCCTACGAACGAATGTTGATGCAGCTGACAGAGGATCGCCGGCGGCTAAAACAGGTGCAGTCCGTGGAGCGCAAGGTGGCACTCAAGCGCCAGCTGCTGCCCCGTTATCACGATTGGATTGCCGGCACATTGGAGGGCGGAGACGGCGCCCAGGACGATGTGCTGATGACCGCGCTGGTGTGGCATATCGACACCGGTGACTATGGGTGGGCACTGCGGATCGCCGACTATGCCCTGGCCCACAATCTGACCTTGCCGGACCAGTACCAGCGCGACACCGCCACCGTGATCGCCGAAGAGATTGCCGAAGCCGCGCTGGCCGCCCTCGGTGCCGGCCAGGCGTTCGACTTGGCGGTGGTGCTGAACGCGGATCAACTCACAAGGCAGCGCGACATGCCCGACCAGGCCCGCGCCAAACTGCACAAGGCCGCCGGTCTGCTGCTCAGTGAAGAAAATCCCCAGGCGGCGCTGGAACACCTGCGTCGCGCCCTGAGTCTGCACGACCGCGTCGGTGTCAAAAAGGACATTGAAAAGCTGGAACGCGCGTTAAAAAAAACCACCGGCGGGACTGATTGAGCGATTGCTCTCCCGCCGCTGAACCGAGCGACCCACCGCGCCCGGCGGCGGGGCGGAGCCCGCGATAGCGCACAGCGATTCCAGGGCTCCGCCCCCCACCGCCGACTTCGCCGGCAGCAGGGAACAACCCCATGAACCCACTTGTCGTCAATGTCCCGGACAGCCAGCCCACCAGCGGCGAGCCGTTTGGCAATGACGGCTGGTTCCCGGATATCGACCAGGAACACCTGCGCGATAGTGTGCGGATTCACGGTGATATTCCCGAGCAGCGGCTCAGGGAAGCCTGTCTCTACGCCATGGCCAGCGTCAACCGAGAATTGCGGGACTGGCAAAGCCAACAAATCGAAAGCGGTTACAGCAGCCTGGCACAGGTGCCCGGCACCCAGATGGGCGGGGAGAGCCAACTGCTGATGCTCTACCGCCGCGCTGTGTACAGCACCGTCAAGGCGGATCTGACCGAGCGCTACCGCGACCACGACAGCACCGGCGCCGGCCACGATCGCGCCGACGACCTCAGCCCCGGCATCGACGAACAGCGCCGCAACGCCCGCTGGGCCATCAGTGCAATCCTCGGGCTGTCCCGCAGCACCGTGGAGCTGATCTGATGCGCGTGCGCGCCCTGCAGGGGGACACACTGGATGTTCTCTGCCATCGGCACCTGGGGCGCACCGCCGGACTTTTGGAACAGGTGCTGGCCCTCAACCCGGCCCTGGCCGAACTGGGGCCGCTGCTGCCCAACGGCACTTCGGTGACACTGCCGGAACCGTCCCAAGCCGCGGCGGAACAGCAACCACTGGTACAGCTCTGGGACTGATGGACAGATCGCGCCGTGGCGAATGCCGGACCCTGCGGGAGGAGAGAAACAGGAGAGGATGATGCAGTTACCCGATTATGCCCAATTGCAAAGCGTGATGACGCGCAAAGCCTATGGATTTTTTGACCGCGGTGATTACAACCTGAACCTGGTGGGCATCCGCAAAGCCGACACCAGCGCCAATACCTTTAACGACCACCTGGCCGTGGCGTTTCGTCTCAACGGCGCGCCGCATTGCTACCTGTTTCCCGCCACCACCGACCCGGGCCTGTACTGGCGCCAGCAGCCCGCCAACGTCAAGGGCACCGCCATCCTGGTGCCCGGCCAGTACCCGGGCCTGTGGCAGATCGGCAAACACCAGGGCAGCTACACCGCACTGGTGCAGCGCGGGCCGGTGCGGGTTTATCGGGACAGCAATCGCGACCGGATACTCGATACCGACGCCCCCATCGAGGGCGGCTATTTCGGGATCAACTGTCACCGGGCGTCCGCCCACCAAAACAGCCAACAGGTGGACCGCTGGAGCGCCGGCTGCCAGGTGTTGGCCGACCCGCTGGATTTCAATCTGCTGATGGCCCTGTGCCGGCGCGCGGAACCCCTGTGGGGCAACCGCTTCACCTACACCCTGATCGAGGAGGGCGACCTGTGAGTGCAACAGTCATTGCCAGCGCCGCAAAGTTTTTGCTCGGCGGCCTGTTTGAGACCCTAAAACACCGCCGCGCGGTCAAGGCGGAAGAGCGACGCGGCGAACTGGAATTGAAAAAGGCTTCCAACAGCGCGCGCATACAACGCGCGCAGACGGGTGACAACCACGCCGCCGCCATGGATCTGGAAAGCGTGGGGCAGCGCGGCTGGAAAGATGACTTTTTGCTACTGCTCACCACACTGCCGGTGGTGCTCCTGTTTATCGCCCCACTGTATGAACTGGTGATTGCGGAACACTACCGGGCGGGTGATCTGCAGCGGGCGGTGATGGCCCGCTTTACCGCCCTCAAGGCCACCCCGGAATATTACTGGTGGGCACTGGCGGCCATTTATATCGACACCTTTGGCTTTCGGCGCATGTTGCGCACCGCGGTGGAAGCCTGGGCCGGAAAACGGATGTTCGGCAAAGGGCAGGGATGACAATGAACCTGAGTGAACAGCAAATGGAAGCGCTGATGCGGAAAGCGAGCAGGGAAGCGGCGCGCACGGCGGTGGAGGATCTACTGCAAAAACTGGGCGTGGATACCGTCGACGTGCGCGAGACACAAAAAGATTTTGCCCACCTGCGCACCCAGCGCAAAGCCAGCGAGCAAATCGGCACCTGGACCCGCCGCGCGCTGCTGTTGTTTGTTATCACCTCCGCCTGCACCCTGTTGGTCACCGGCATCAGGGGCGCCTTCGCGGACCTGCTTAAATGATCAAGCCCGACAGCCTGCGGGCTTTTGTTCTGGAAGCCGTCCCGCACCTGCGGCGCAACCCCGATGCGCTGCAGGTGTTTATCGACAGGGGCAACCTGGTGAGCACCGGCGCCCCGGGTTTCGCCTTCGAGTACCGCTATACCCTCAACCTGCTGGTCACCGACTATGCCGGCCACCGGGATGCCCTGGTGGTGCCGCTGCTGGTGTGGCTGCGGGAGCAGCAGCCGGAACTGTTTCAGAACCCCAATCAACGGGAACAGATCCGTTTTGAGGCGGACATACTCGACCGGGATAAAATGGACCTCTCCTTCGAGATCCCCCTCACCGAGCGCGTCGGCGTGACTCCCCGGGAGGCCGGGGGTTTTAGTGTCGAACACTATCCGGAGCCCCAGGAGGCAGCGCCCTGGCCCGCCACCCACTGGAAACTCTACCTGCGGGACCAGCTGATCGCCGAGTGGGATATCGAGGGCGGACAAAACAGTGTCTGACCCGCTGCGGCAGCTGGAAACCTGGGCCGCGCCCTTGCTGGCCAAACTGACGCCCGCCGAGCAGCGCAAGCTGGCGCGCAGTATCGGCACCCAGGTGCGCCGCCGCCAACGCCAGCGCATCGCCGAACAGAAAAACCCCGACGGCAGTGCCTTTGCGCCGCGCAAAACCCGCGAGCTGCGCGGCAAGGCCAACCGCCTCAAACGCCGCCGCAAAATGTTCCCCAAGCTACGCAACGCTCAACACCTCCGGGTCCAATCCACGGCGGACGGCGCCGTTGTCGGTTTTTTGGGCCGCGCCGCCCGGGTGGCCAGGGTGCACCACTATGGCCTGCGCGAGAAGGGTATCGAGTATCCGCAGCGACAGCTTCTGGGTTTTAGCCACGCGGATCAGGAATTGGTGCGGGATTTGTTGTTGAAGCACCTCGCTGATTGATGGGAACCAAGACGGGCGAAGTCTCAGGCGTCTATACCGGTACTTTTTGATGCTATTTTCTTACGAGGGCATGAATTCCTTTTGAGATTGCTTTTAAGCAATTTCTACTCAGGTGTACGGCGCGTATATTTCGGTTAGATTAAGACCTTAGTACCAAATTTGTTAATTATTACTCAAGTAAAAAGGAGCAAGGGCAAAGCTTAGGACTTGCTTTATCAGTAGAGCATATGCCTCAGCTAGAGTTCCGCGTAAGCATATACAGGTTCGTTTGAATGGGCGCCTTACTTATTAATTGTGTTAAGCTTAGCGTCGTCGAAAACTTATAAATTTTCAAGGCATTGTGACATGCAATCAATTTACAAAAATCTTATTTTCGCGGTTTTTTCTTTTTCCATTCCTTCAGCTTTTGCTCTTGAGGACCTTGGTGCCTCCCAATATTATTTGACGGCAGGGGCATCCATTATTGGTGGGGGGCAAGGTTACAACGACTATTGTATTAGTAACAAGCCAGTTGTCAGTACTTTGGGGGAATTTATCAATTCCATTAATAACGCGGTTGCCGGAGATGTTATCTACATCGATGATGATGCCACAATAGACTTGACTGGGCTTGGCACCATTGATATTCCTGCAAATATTACAATTTGCAGTGGTCGAGGGCGTGACGGATCACTTGGAGGAAAAATCACTAAAGCGCATAGTGGTAGCAATGACATTATGTTTAATGCGCTGGGAGAAGGGATTACGGTCACAGGGTTGCGATTAGATGGTCAAGATCCTGAGATCAGGGATTATCTAGAGAGTACATATGATGAGCCACTTATAGCAGGAATATACGTTCAAGATAATCAGATTACTGCTCAAAATCCAGTTATAGTATCCAATAATGAAATAACCGGATTTAGTTACTATGGCGTTGGAACAGAGAGAGGATACGGTAATGGTTTGGGTGAGTTATCCGTAATCGTTAAGAATAATTATATCCATCACAATCGAAGAAAAGGACTTGGATATGGTGTATTGGTGGATGGCGATAGCAATGTTTTAGTTGAGGCGAACTATTTTGACTTTAATCGTCATGATATTGCTGGATCTGGTGACCCCGGGCAAACTTACGAAGCTCGTTACAATTTGGTGGGTCCAGGGGGGAACAGCCACAATTTTGATATGCACAGACAAAATGGTGGAAAAGGCGGATACAAAAATGGTGGTGATCTAATTCGTATTCATCACAATTCATTTAGCTTAACTGATTATCCAAATGTTGTGATACGTGGGATTCCTGATACTGGTGCATTTATTTCTTATAACAGCTTTCCAAAAACCAGTTCTGAATCGGCAGTTCAAGTTTATGAGAGTGGCCGATTTTATGTTTCCAGTAATTTGGGAAATACACGGGGATGGATGATTTCAGAATCTGCTTCAAAGTCTTGGAGGATGATAAATGCTAGCCGGATTGCTAAAGAGAACCTTCGTTATGGCGATTTTGTTGGAGATGAAAAAATTGACGTATTCACCAGCTTTCAAGGTCGTTGGTACGTATCTGATGCTGGCACTAAACCTTGGCAACCATTAGCCCAGTCTGCGCGCGCCATCTCTGACTTGAGGTTTGCGGATCTTATTGGTGATGAGAAAACAGATGTATTCAGTATAGAAAATGGCCAGTGGTTGGTATCTGAAAGTGCAGCAAAATCCTGGGTTAGTATAGCGAACTCTAGCTATTCACTTGATGATCTTGTATTTGCCAACGTGATAAGTGACGCTAAAGATGATGTGATTTATATGTCGGGCTCACAATGGTTTGCGACTGATGGGAGACAGTCAAGCTGGACTTTTTTGGGAGCGTCCACTGTAAAGCCTAATGATATTTTGGTGACAGATATAATAGGTGCAAATGGCGATGACTTTTTTATGGCCACGGGATATAGATGGTACGCATCGGAGGGTACCCCAAACTGGCAACCATTGGCTACCTCGCAATCACTAGTTGGTCAATTGAATGTTGGGGATGTCGTGGGCGATAAAAAAGGTGATATTTTAATTTCGGAGAACGGAAAGTGGCTGGTGTCAGAAAGTGGAGTTGGGTCTTGGCAGCCGATAGGGAACTCAACCTATGCTATAAGTGATCTCGTTGTTCGGGATTTTGTTGGTGATGCAAAGGATGATGTTTTGCGAATTAAGTAATATCGGGTGATTTTCTAGGGGATTTTGAGCCTAAGAAAGACCGTATTTTCGGCGGTCAGTCGGGCCAGGGCTACACCACAGTATTCAGGTGACAGCTCTGGCCCGATAAACTACCTCCCACTGCAAAGTATATTGCTGCAAGTTGAAAGCATTTTTTAATTGCTCACTATGTAATTAGTCAATCCATTTCCCGCAACGCAGTGATGACGCAAGTGGTTTCCTCGTCATCGATAACATACGCTAGCTTTTTACCCCTTGCTTTTGCAGACAAAGCATAAGCATATTGGGCTTTATTAAACTCGGTGCCATCCATATTGATTTGTCCTCGACTGAAGGAGCAATTTGAATAGAATTGAGGGGAGGTGATGTATGCAACACCATTATTAAGCTCCAAAGTCCATTCAGTAAGTGTTGTTCCCCAAACCCGCGCCGCGCTAGCTGTGCTCGAAAAGGCTGATATTACTGTTGCAATGGTTACTAATCCTAAACCCTTTTTCATATATTTCTCTTTTGTGTTTTTACGTAATAGTTTATTTAAAAAACTGCCCCAGAGTAATTACTTCATACCCAGAAATTTTCTTTTATTTTGATCACTTTGGAGCCCCATAAAACTCAGTGGGATAGCAGTTTTCTCTGGCAGAAATCTGACGTAGCTTTGCAGATCAATGTGAGCAAATATACTTTGTAACCAGCACTGCTACAAGCCGCCGCCACTGCGGTCATGCCGGCGCTCGCGCACCATCGCGGGCATGGCCAACACCTTTACCGCTGTGGATCTCTCCCGGCTGCCGGAGCCGGACGTCGTGGAAGCGCTCGATTTCGAGTCCATCTTCAGCGCCATGCTGTCCGACCTGCAGAGCCGCGACACCACCTTCGACGCCCTGACCGAAGCCGACCCCGCCTATAAAATTCTTGAGGTGGCCGCCTACCGGGAACTGCTGCTGCGTCAGCGGGTGAACAACGCCGCCCGCGCCGTGATGCTGGCCTACGCCGAGGACGCGGACCTGGACCAGATAGGCGCGCTGTTCGGGGTCCAGCGTCTGGTGCTGGACCCCGGCGACCCGGTGAACGGTATCGACCCCACCGTGGAATCCAACACCGAATTCCGCCGCCGCATCCAGCTGGCCCCGGAGGGGTTCAGTGTCGCCGGCCCGGAGGGCGCCTATATTTATCACGCCCTGGGCGCCGATCCCGGTGTCCTCGATGCCAGCGCCACCAGCCCCAGCCCCGGCGATGTGGTGGTCTCCATCCTCGCCCGGGACGGTAACGGCACAGCGGGCACGGCCCTGCTGAACAGCGTGGCCGCGGTGCTGCAGGCGGACCATGTGCGCCCCATGACCGACCGGGTGAGCGTGCAGTCCGCGCAAATAATTTCCTATGTGGTGGAGGCCACCCTCTACACCTACGCCGGCCCCGGCGCCGCGGTGGTGCTGGCCGAGGCTCGGGCGCAGCTGCAAACCTATATCGAAGACAGCCACCGCCTGGGCCGCGACGTCACCCTGTCCGGTCTCTACGCCGCCCTGCATGTGCAGGGGGTGCAGCGGGTGGCGCTCACCCAGCCCACTGCCGATATCGTCGTCAGCCGCACCCAGGCCACCCACTGCACCGCCGCCACCGTCACCCACGGCGGCGTGGACGAATAGCCTCGTGGCCAGCCTGCTGCCCGCCAACGCCACCGATGTCGAGCGCGCCCTGGAAGCCGCCACCGCGCGCATCGCCGAGGTGCCGGTGCCCTTGCGGCAACTTTGGAATCCGGACAGCTGCCCGGCGGAGCTGCTGCCCTGGCTCGCCTGGGCCCTGTCCATCGACGCCTGGAAGGATTACTGGCCGGAACAGGTGAAGCGCGAGCGTATCCGCAACGCCATCCAGATTCAGCGCACCAAGGGCACCGCCTATTCCGTCTGCACAGTGGTGCAGAGTTTTGGCGGCGCCGTGCAACTGAGCGAGTGGTGGCAGCAGGATCCGCCCGGCGCGCCGCACACCTTTGCGATGTGGCTCACCCTCAACGGCTCCGGCGGCCAGGAGGCCAGCGCCCAATACGTGGACGACGTGATCGCGGAAGTGGAGCGCACCAAGCCCGTGCGCAGCCACTGGAGTTTTACCCAGGGCGTCGAGGCCCGCGGCTGTATCGGTTTTGCGGCCGCGGCCCGGCCCGCCGTTTACCGCCGCCTGCAACTGCAGGCGGTCTGAGGAGCTTTTATGAGCGGATTGCAGATCATCGTGACCGACGCCGGCCGCCAGGCGCTGATCAATGCGGACAACACCGGCACGCTGCCGGTGCGCATCGCCAGCATCGGTGTCACCGCCGAAGTGTTTGTGCCGCAGGCATCCCAGACCCAGCTGCCCGGTGAGATCAAACAACTGGATACTTTTGCCGGCAACGCGGTGGCCGACAATACCCTGCATGTCATCATCCGCGACGATGGACCGGACACCTATACCTTGCGCGGTTTCGGCCTCTACCTGCAGGACGGCACCCTGTTCGCGGTCTACGGCCAGAGCGGCGTGATACTGGAAAAATCCACCCAGGCCACCCTGCTGTTGGCCGCGGACGTCTGTTTTACCGACATAAATGCCACCGACCTGAGTTTTGGCGACACCAGCTGGATCAACCCGCCGGCCACCACCGAAACCCCCGGCGTGGCGGAGCTGGCCACCGATGCGGAACAGATAGAAGGTGCGGACGCCAGCCGCGCCTCCACACCCAGGGGCGTCAAGGCCGCGCTGGATGATCGCCTGGGACAAGGCGCCCCCAAAAGTTTTGGCAAAACCCTGCTGGCCCAGGACGACGCCGACGGGGCGCGCCAACACCTGGGACTGGGGGACGCGGCCACCCAAAACCAGGGCCCCGGCAATGGCCTTCACGCGGACAAACTGGATGGCGAGGAGGGCAGCTACTACCTCAACTGGGAGAACTTTACCGACAAGCCGCTCAGTTACCCGCCCGCCGCCCACAGCCACGCCGCCGCTTCCATCACCAGCGGCATTTTTGCTGTGGCCCGTATTCCCGCGCTGGATGCCGGCAAAATTACCTCCGGCACCTTCAGTGCGACGCGCATCCCCCCACTGAGCGCCAGCAAAATCACCAGCGACACCTTTGACACCGCCCGTATTCCCGCGCTGGATGCCGGCAAAATCACCACCGGCACCTTGGGCTCAGCGCGCATTCCCTCGCTGAGCGCCAGTAAAATCACCAGCGGCACCTTTAACGCCGCCCGTATTCCCACACTGTCCACCAGCAAGATCAGCGGCCTGCAAGCCGCGCTCGATGCCAAAGCCTCCCTGGGCGCCAGCGTCACGTTTAACAACATCACGTCCAATTCCGGCAACCATCACACCCCCGCCAGCCGTCACTATTTCGACAAGCAGGTGCAGGCCAACGGTGGTTTTAAGGTTTATTCCTCCCGCTTCACGAAAAAAAATATTCGGCCACTGCAGCTGGGATTCGAGGTGCTGCGCAAACTGCGCCCGGTGCGCTACCAATACCGTCAAAATATCTGCCGCGACCAGCGCCCGCGCCTGGGTTTTGTCGCCGAGGAGGTCAAACCCCTGCTGTCGGAGCCGGTGGCGGACGACGGGCGTAGCCTGCCCGCCATGGACTACGACCAGATGCTCGCTCCCGTGGTCGGCTGGCTGCAGCTGCTGGATTCGCGACTGTTAAAACTGGAGAAGGGCCATGCCTAAAACCAACGCGCGCCTGCGCGAAATCGCCCCCGGTGTCCTGGCCGAACGCCTGGCCACAGAGGTCCACCTGTTTTGGAATCCCGCCGACGACAGCGCCAGCATCGCCTTTCAGACCAGCGAACACCTGTGCGTCGCCGGGCAGTGGCAACCCCTGGTGCCCGACGCCGTCGGCGGCCAGGTGCTGGAATTAAATCTCGCCGATATCCGCACCCGCACCTTCGCCAGCGGGCTCAATGACCCGGTCACCGGAGTGGATCTCGGCGGCGTCACCCCCGCGGGTCTGATGCTGCTGATCAAAAACGCCTTCGACAAACTCTACAACGAAGCCCAGGGGGAGTGAGCGGCCATGCAATGTCGGGAACAACTGGATTTTATCCGTCAGGTATTAATGGACTTTGGCGGCACCCTGCCGGTGTCCGCGCGTGTCTGCTACGAGCCCATGGCGCAGCGGCATTTTGACGCGCTGGCCGCGGCCCTGGCCGACCGGGACGAAAAGAAAAAAGAATTCAGCCCCGCCGGGGATAAACCCATACCCGACTTGAATTAGCGTACACCATGGCAAGCGGCTACCAGACCAGCAGCGGCAGCGACCTGGACAGTGTTTTTGATCCCTATGTCCAGGGCACCAAACCGGCGGCCACCGGCTACCAGACCAGCGACGGCCGGGATCTGAACCAGCGCTATGCACCCCTGTCCTTTGGCAGCGCGGCCGCGTCCACCGGGATCAAACTGGCCAGCGGCGCAGACCTGAACACCCTCTGGGCGGCCACGGGCACCGCCAGTTATTACACGCCCATGAGCAATGCCACCTTGTCCCGCAGCAGCTCCAGTAAAAAAGGCGCGGGCACCGGTTCCATAAATTTGACCAGCGACTCGGTCACCGCCAGTGTCAGCGGCGGCGAGGCGCCCTATACCTATACCTGGCAGAAAGTCAGCGGCACCACACTGACCGTCAACAGCCAGGGGGCCGCCGCCACCACCTTTGCGCGCAGCGCCGGGGGCGTCAATACCACCTCGGTGTATCGCTGCAAAATTACCGATGGCAGCGGGGCCTCCATCTACACCGGCAATATCACCGTCAACTTTACCCACTACCGGCTCAACCCGGCGGCGATTGTGGACCACGAGAATATCGATGTCGCGCCGTCTTATGTACACGCCTATGTGGGGATCTATCGCAACGGTTCCGCGCGTGGTGGCGCCAACTATGTGGAGCCTGTCAGCAGCACCGTTGGCGATGGTTTTGAGGTGCGTTTTGATTCCAGTTCTTCCCAGCTCACCTACGGCAACTGCGACCTGGCCACGGTGTACACAATCAACGGCTCACGCACTATCGGCGTAACGGCGCATCAATCGCAAATCCACAAGCCCACCATCACCAAACTCTCGGATGTGCGCGTGCGCATCCGCAAAAAGAACGGCAGCTGGCTGATCGACAAAGTGGTACGGGTCAAGGCCACCTGCCTTGGGGGCGGCCCTCTCTGATAGCGGCTACAGGCGGTAAATCCCGCCTTTAACTTAAGAGGAGTATCTGGACAAGCGCATTGTCGCTATGGCTCTAATAAGTGTGATGCAATTCACCTTATGCTCTGGATGTAATGACCTGTAATTGACTTTCGGTGACAAGTCGTATGAACTATCTTTCAATATTTCGATGGTAGAATATTAATCAATTCCACGATAGTGAGCGAGAGCTTTGCCATTAGTAAGATGCATAGGAAAGGAAATTCTGCAATCTACTCCAACGACAATCAGGGGCTGATAGCTAAGGAGAGATAAATAGCTAACGAGTCGTTATTGCTGAAAAAGTAATTAGTTGAAACCGCGAGCTTCTACTTGAAGTCGAATTCACAATAAATAATTATAGAATTTTCCTAAAAAGCAAGACTCGTTATTCGCGCAAAAAATCTTTTTAAGATCTACTTTATAGATTTTTTATATAAAATAAATAGATTGGGTTTAATTTTGAATAAAAAAATTGTTTGGTTAAAAAATCTAGCTTTGAACAAAGTCAAATACATCATAATTTCGACTTTGTTTTTCTGTATGAATTCAACTGCTTCAGAAACTTTTATGAACGCTGTTGATACTTGTAGCAATTTCTCAGGTCATACAAATCCAATCTTACCTCCAATTGTAGGGTTTACATTCAATGAAGTGGCTGAACAATGTGCAGCTAGATGTGACTCTCTCGCTAATCGTGAGTGCACTATTCTTGGGGTTACAAATACATACATTTCAAACGGTACATATTATATTTTAAAAACTTATTACATGGAAGTCGAAATGCAGTTTATTAATCCAGCTAATGGAGAAGTGATCGGGACGTACGTAGGCTCGTTTATTACTCCGCATGAATATTCTTGTAAAGATGGATATATTCAAACAAGTGGGCAAGAAGTTGCTCCTTATAATATCCAATGTGAAAAAATCCCAGATTGTCAGCCTCCAACCACTTATAGCGTTGACAGCGGCCTCTGTGAAAAAGAGTGCCCAGCCGATAATCCCTGGGACAGTGTTGCGCGAGACTGTGTAGCTCCACCTGAACCGCAAAACTGCGATAATCTGGCCGGCAATCCAATCAATTTTTTTAATGGCCACAAACGACAGGAAGAAATCGTTTTCGAGGCGGAAGGGGATTTCCCGCTGACTTTCTCCTGGCGCTACAACAGCTTTGGCAATCATCAAAAGAGCGGCGCCGGGTACAGCCTTGGTGCCGGCGTTAGCGGCGCAACCACGATACATACCGAGCAGCCATTGCCTGCCGGCGAGCAGCCTATTTCCTTACCATTGGACAGAGATCCAACCCTGGAATATACCGGTAGCGCCACAGAGCACTGGCGCCACAACCATAGCTATTTCCTGGCCCATTACACATTGCCCGATGGTGTGACAGAGCGACTGATCGCCTATCGCCCCAATGGCAGTGATCTGCATTTTGTCGACGAGAGCGGTACTTTCGTTGCAGAGGCCAATCGTGATTGGCAGGTAACCCGGAATTTGGATGCCAGCCAACAGCATACCGGCTGGACCCTGAAGGTGGATGCCCGTACCGAGCAATACGACACTGCCGGCCGTATTCTGCGCGTGGAAAATGAACAGGGCCGGGGTATCACTTATAGCTACGATACCGGCGGTATCCAGCAGGAAACCATCGCCGACGACAATGGCAACAGTGTTACCTTGGCCTACACCGACGGCAACCTGACTCAGATCACCCGCAACGATAATTCCGTGTACCAGTTCGCCTACAATGGCAACGGACTGTTGGCGTCCATCACTTTTCCCGGCAGTACTTCGCCGCAGCGGGTCTTCCGTTACGAGGACAGTCGCTTCCCCAATGCGCTCACGGGTGTCACCGATGAAACCGGTAAGATCTACAGCAGTTTTGCCTACGACGATCAGGGGCGGGCCATCCGCACCGAACACAACAG
This sequence comes from Microbulbifer sp. TYP-18, assembly GCF_040932045.1. Taxonomy (NCBI): domain Bacteria; kingdom Pseudomonadati; phylum Pseudomonadota; class Gammaproteobacteria; order Cellvibrionales; family Microbulbiferaceae; genus Microbulbifer; species Microbulbifer sp. TYP-18. The sequence goes on along the minus strand of NZ_JBFRBC010000025.1, from coordinate 55,014 downwards.
TGGTGCCGAGTCGGTGGATGTGGCCTATGTGGATGCCAATACACGCCGTCTCACCAATGCCCTGGGCAAGCAAACCACCTATCACTATGGGGATGTAAACGGCGTTAAGCGTATCACCTCCATCGATGGTGAAGCTTCGGCTAACTGTGCCGCCGCCAACAAAGGCTATACCTACGACGCCAATGGTTTTATCGCCAGCGAAACCGACTGGGAGGGGAATACCACCACCTATACCCGCGATAACCTGGGGCGCGAGCTGACCCGCACCGAGGCGGCCGGCACCCCCGAGGCCAAAGTGATCACCACCCAGTGGCATGCCACTTTGAACCTGCCCACCAAGATCACCACAGCGGAATCGGTAACCGATTACAGCTATGACAGCGCCGGCCGCCAATTGAGCAAGCAGATCACACCCGTGCCCAGCCCTTGAGTGGCTGAATGGATCAATCGGTCAGAGATTTTTGATTGCTGAACAACAATAAGTAGAAAGGAATTGTTATGCGTTATACCCAATCCGTCCTCGCGGGGGCGCTGAGCCTGCTGGTGGCCCATGGCACCAGCGCGGCCGTCACACAACAGAACTGGTCCTATACCTACACCGCGGCGGGCAAGATGGAAACCGCCAACGGCCCGCGCACCGATGTCTCCGACATCACCACTTACGGCTATGACGCCAACAACCGCCGCATCAGCACCACCAATGCCCTGGGCCAGGTGGAGTCGGTGCTCGAATACGATACCGCCGGCCAGGCTCTCAGAATAGAGGATGCCAATGGCCTGCAAACCCACTACACCTATACCCCCCGCGGCTGGCTGAAAACCGCCACCGCCAAGGCGGCTTCCGGCGATCAGGTCACCACCTACACCTACGATGGCGTAGGGCAGGTCACCAATATCGCCTACCCGGACGGCTCCGACATCAGTTTTGAATACGACGACGCCCGCCGTCTCACCGCGGTGGAGAATGCCCTGGGCGAGCGGATGGAATATACGTTGGACGCCGCCGGCAATGTATTGCAGGAAAAGATCTATGCCGCCGACGGCACCACACTGGTGCGCTCCGTCAGCCGCAGCTACGACGAGCTGAGTCGCCTGATCGATGTGGATGGCAACAACGGCCAAAACACCTCCATCGCCTACGACAAGAATGGTAATCGCGTCTCCGCCACCGACGGTAACCAAAACACCACCGGAGAGACCCGGGATGCCCTGGGCCGGGTCAAGACTGTCACTGACGCGGACACCAATCAGATCCAGTACACCTACGACAGCGCCGACCGTATCACCTCGGTCACCGATCAGCGTGGCAATACCACCAGCTATGAGTACGACTTCCTCGGCAATCTCACCAAACTCACCAGTCCCGATACCGGCGTGACCAGCTACGACAACGACCCCGCTGGCAACCGCACATCCAGCACCGATGCGCGCGGTATAGTTTCTAATTACAGCTACGATGCCCTCAACCGCCTCACCGCCATCACCTATCCCGGCAGCACCGCCGAGAACGCGACCTTTAGTTACGACAACACCGACAACGGCAACCAGGGCGTGGGTCGGCTGACCGGTTTCAGCAACGATGCCGGCGCTACCGCCCTCACTTACGACGACCTGGGCCGTATCACCCGGCAGGACGACACCATCGCCAGCTGGAGTTTCAGCACCCAGTACAGTTATGACACATTGGGTCGTGTCACCAGTATCACCTATCCCTCCGGCCGTATTGTCAGCTACAGCCGCGATACATTGGGCCGAATCAACGCCATCACCAGCCGGGAGAATGCCCAGGCCACGGCCCAGACCCTGGTCAGCAATATCCAGTACCAGCCTTATGGCGGTATCTCTTCCATGGACTATGGCAACGGCATCACCCAGAGCTATAGCTACGACCTGGACGGACGCCTGGAAACCGTCACCGCCAGCGGCATCGGCAATGTCCGCTCCGACTTCTATACCTATGACTTGGCCAACAACATCACCGGTATCGCCGACAGCTTGGATACCAGCAAAGACAGGGCCTTTGTCTACGACAATTTGAACCGCCTCACCGGCGAAGGCTATATCGCCGGCCAGAACGACTACCAGTACGATGCGGTGGGCAACCGCACCCAGAAGGACGCCACCAACACCGGTGGCACCCTGAGCACCACCAGCTACAGCCACGAGACTACCTCCAACCGCCTCACCCAAAGAGACAGCCAGCCCTGGGTAACCGATGCCGCTGGCAACACCACCAGCGTCGACGGAGGACAACAGCAGTACAGCTACAACCACGCCAACCGTCTCAAGACCTATACCGAAAACGGCACACTCAAGGGTACCTACTACTACAACGCCATCGGCCAGCGGGTACGCACCGACAAGACCGAGGACTCGTTGCTGCACTATGGCCTGGGCGGCCAATACCTGGGTGAAACCAGGTACGCCAGCAACGGCACCGACATCCAGAGCCGGATTGATTATATCTACCGGGACACCATGCCGGTCGCACAGGTCGAGGTCACTTACAACGATGGCCAGGTACAGGGCACAACCCTGACCTACCTGCACACAGACCACCTCAACACCCCGCGTATCGGTACCAACAGCAGCGAAGCCATTGTCTGGCGCTGGGACAGCGATGCCTTTGGGCGCTTGGCACCGAATAATGATCCGGACAGCGATACCAATCCGACCACGGTCAACCTGCGTTTTCCGGGACAGATCAAGGGAGAGGAAGCACCGCACTATTACAACTACTATCGGGATTACGACCCCACATTGGGGCGCTATATTCAGAGTGATCCGATTGGATTAGGTGGAGGATTGAATACCTATGCCTATGTAAGCGGTAGTCCAATGATGTGGGTTGATCCACTAGGGTTGGACGGATTACTGACTATCGCTAGCCATAACAATGGCGCCACGTCAGGAAGTCATCTAGTTGCAGGGCATAGCTGGTTATCATATACACCATTAAAAACGGATGGATCGTATGGAAATCCCATTACATCCGGTACTTGGGGGAATAATCCAAATGGTCAAGGGAATGGGCTTCATATAGGGTTAGAAGATGGCTGGCTGTATAATCCAAATTACCTAAATCTGGTATCGCAAACTTCTTACATTAATGATAGCCAAGAAGCATTATTGCTAAATCTAATAAACCAATATAGTGATCAAGGGGAAGATGCCTGGAGTTATGGTTCACCTTGTTCAGGTTATGCTACTGATGTGTATAATCAAGTAACTGGGTCGAGTTTGTCATGTGGGTTTCCATGTAACCCTGACAACCTAAATGAATCTATAAGAAATTCGAACAATTTTCCGGGATTGTAATATGAAGAGAATATTTGTCGTTTTTTTTATCTTCTTATTGGGATGTGAAGTAAATACTATCGAGTTCAGACAATTTTCCAATTTTTGCGTTAAAAAGAGTGGTGCAAATATTTTTTTCGAGGGAATGATAGCTGATAGCTTTTGGGCTGTTAGCGCGCCCACTTTCTATGAAAAAGATGGCGTGCTAGAAATAAAGATGAGCTTTGAAAAACCTAATGGTTCAAATAGTGGTAGTTTCAAATTCAAGCAAGCAGTATCACCTGATACTAAAATTATAAAATATGCAGCGCATACAATATTAGATTTGAATACGCTAGAGGCTGTGTGTTACAGCTTTGGGGTTGTAAATGATAATCAGTAAGCCCTCCAGCCTTGAAGGGGTCCTACGGTGACTTCCCAAGTTGGGCCAGCTTTTACGTGTGCGAAAAATAGGTAGTGTTGCAATCTCCGGGTTAGACAGTTGCCCAATATCAATGCGCGGTTAAAACATATTGCCAAGCCCTGGGGTAAAATGCGCAACAGGGCCCCCGACTTGTAATCACCCCCGCTACAAACCCGCCTCACTGCGGTGGCCGCGCCGGTGCCGCACCATCCCCCCCATGGAATCCCACACCCAACTGTACCGCCTGCTCGCCAACCTGATCCGCCTCGGCACCATTGTTGAGGTGCAGCACCGGGAGGCGCGCTGTCGGGTTCAATCCGGCGAGCTCGCCACCGCGCCGCTGCGCTGGATCAGCCTGCGCGCCGGCGCCACCACCCAGTGGGATCCCCCCGCAATCGGCGAGCAGGTATTGCTCCTTTCCCCCGGCGGTGATCTGCAGCAGGGGTTGGTGCTGCGGGGGCTGTATTCCCAGGCCAATCCGGCGCCGGACAACGTCGGCACCAGCCACCTGGTGCGCTATCCGGACGGTGCGGAAATCCGTTACGACCACGAGGCACACCAGTTGAGCGCCACACTGCCCGAAGGCGGCAGCGCCGCGATCACCGCCGGCGGCGGCATGACCCTGAACGGTCCCCTGACGGTGAATGGCGATACCAAAATTGTCGGCGCCACACAGATCGAGGGCGCTACCGGCATCAAGGGTGAAGTCGAAGTGGACGGCGGTATCGAGGCCACCGGCGACGTCAAGGGCGAGGGCGTGAGCCTCGCGCATCACAAGACCACTGGCGTCACCCCCGGTGGCGGTCTGAGTGGAGAGCCGTTGCAATGAAAGGCACCAGCGCCAGTGACGGCCGCGCCCTGCAGGGGGAAGCGCATCTGCGCCAGTCCATCGCCGACATACTGCAGACGCCGCTGGGCAGCCGGGTGATGCGCAGGGACTACGGCTCGCTGATTCCGGAACTGCTGGACCAGCCTTTCAACACCGCCACCCGCGCGCGCCTTTATGGCGCCACCGCCATGGCGCTGATGCGCTGGGAGCCGCGCCTGCGCCTGACCCGGGTACAACTTTTTACCCTGGACAGGGACGGCGCTTTTTTATTGCGGCTGGAAGGTACCGTCGACCGCGTCCCCACACAAATCACCGTGCCCTTGGGCACGGAAACCGGAGGGCCTTATGGCAACTGAATATCACCACGGCGTCCGCGTTGTCGAAGTCAATGAAGCCGCGCGTCCCATCCGCACCATTTCCACTGCCGTGATCGGCCTGGTGGCCATAGCCGTCGACGCGGACGAGACAATGTTTCCCCTGAACAAACCGGTATTGATCACCGACGTGCAGGGCGCCCTCGAAAAAGCCGGCACCAGCGGCACCCTGGCCAAAACCCTCAATGCCATCGCCGACCAGGCCAGTCCCCTGGTGGTGGCGGTGCGGGTGGAGGAAGGGTTGGACGCGGCCGAGACCAGCACCAATGTGATCGGTGGCAGCGTCGACGGCCAGTACACCGGACTGCAGGCGCTGCTGGCCGCCCAGGGACAGCTGGGAGTCACGCCGCGTATTTTGGGCTGCCCAGGACTCGACACCCAGGAGGTGGCCGCCGCCCTGGGTGTGCTGGCGAAAAAGCTGCGCGCCATGGCCTATGTGAGCGCCGGTCCCAGTGTCACCAAGGAAGAGGTCAGCGATTATCGCGGCAACTTCTCCGACCGCGAGCTGATGATTATCTGGCCCGACTTCCTCGCCTGGGACGGCAGCGACAACAGCCCGGATTTTGCCACCGCCCGCGCCCTCGGCCTGCGCGCGCGCATCGATCAGGAACAGGGCTGGCACAAAACCCTGTCCAATGTCGTCGTCAGCGGTGTCACCGGAATCAGTGCCGACGTGCATTGGGATCTGCAGGATCCCAACACCGACGCCGGTTTTTTAAATGCCGCCGACGTCACCACCCTGGTCAATCACAACGGATTTCGTTTTTGGGGTTCCCGCACCTGTGCGGACGATCCGCTGTTCGCCTTCGAGTCCGCCACCCGCACCGCCCAGGTGCTGGCGGACACCATCGCCGAAAGCGTCGCCTGGGCTGTCGACAAACCCATGCACCCCAGTCTGGTAAAAGACATTATCGAGGGCATCAACGCCAAGTTCCGCCAGCTCAAAACCCTCGGCGCCCTGATCGATGCCCGCTGCTGGTACGACGAAAACGCCAACACCAGCCAGAGCCTGGCCGACGGCCGGCTGGTGATCGACTACGACTACACCCCGGTGCCGCCGCTGGAAAACCTGCTGCTGCAACAGCGCATCACCGATCAATACCTGGCCGACTTCGCCGACCGCGTCAGCGGTTAGGGAAAAAACAGGAGCGCTTATCATGGCACTGCCCCGCAAACTCAAAAACCTCAACCTGTTTAACGATGGCAATTCCTATCTCGGCCAGGTCAACAGCGTCACTCTGCCCACGCTCACCCGCAGCATGGAGGACTACCGCGGCGGCGGTATGAGCGGCCCGGTCAAAATCGACCACGGCCAGGAAGCGCTGGAACTGTCCGCCACCTACGGCGGCCTGATGCGCGAAGTGCTGGAACAGTACGGCATCACCAGCCACGACGGCGTGCAACTGCGTTTTGCCGGTGCCTACCAGCGCGACGACACCGGCGCGGTGGACGCGGTGGAAGTGGTGATCCGCGGCCGCCACTCGGAAATCGAGTTTGGCGACGCCCAGGCCGGCGAGGACACCGAGTTCAGTGTCACCACCGCCTGCAGCTACTACAAGCTCAGCATCAACGGCAGCACCGTGATTGAAATCGATCTGCTGAACCTGGTGGAAAACGTCAACGGCGCGGACCGCCTGGCCCAGCAGCGCCGCGCCATCGGCCTGTAAAAAACCATCGCCAAACCACTGACAGAGGAGGGGCCCTATGGCCGGCAGCAAACAAACAGCGCAAACCAGCGAACCGGTAACGCTGGAACACCCCATCAAGCGCGGCGACCAGGTGATTAAAGAGATCACCCTGCGCAAACCCAAGGCGGGAGAACTGCGCGGCCTGGCGTTGATCGATATCGCCAACCTGGATGTGATTTCCATGCAGAAGCTGTTGCCGCGTATCAGCGCGCCCACTCTCACCGAACAGGACGTCGCGGAGCTGGAACCCGGCGACCTCCTGGCCCTGGGCGGTGAGATCGCGGGTTTTTTCGCGCGCAGGATGGACCGGTACCCAACTGGGTAGACGATGCCATGGCGGATATTGCCGCAATATTCCACTGGTCACCGGCGGCCATGGCGCAGATGGATCTGCAGGAACTGATGCAATGGCGCGAACGTGCCAGAAAGCGGAGTGGCAGTGAAAAGTGAGCCCACTATACTGCGGTCATGGACCTGATCATCATGCTGTTTCTGTACCTGCTGCTGGGCATCGCCCTACTGGCGTGCCTCGGCCTGCTGCTGTTCTGGGCCGGCTTTGTGCGCCGCGGCGGCCGCTGGTTCGGCAATCCCCACGACAAACACTGATCCCGCGTCCGGGGGTGGCCTGAGATGGCCGACCTCCGCCTGCAGCTGTTGCTCAGCACCGTCAACAAAGCCACCAAACCCCTGCGTCAGGTGATGCAGGGCAGTACCGGCACCGCCAAAGCCCTGCGCGAAACCCGCGAGCGTTTAAAGGAACTCAACCAGACCCAAAAAACGCTGGATGGTTTTCGCAGCCTGAACAGAGATCTGCGCGGCTCCCAAAATGCCCTGCAGTCCGCCCGGCAGCGGGTCAATGAACTGGCCCGGGAAATCCGCGACACCAGCAATCCCAGCCGGCAACTGCGCCGGGATTTCCAGCGCGCCCAGAAAGCGGCGGGCAAGCTCAAACACAGCCACCAGCAGCAGATCCGCAAACTGCAGCAACTGCGCGGCCGGCTCGGCAGCGCCGGGGTCAGTACCCGCGACCTGGTGCAGGAACAGCGGCGCCTGCGTACCGAGACCCAAAAGGCCAACCGCGCCATGCAATTGCAAAAAGCGCGGCTGGAACAACTGGCCCGCGCCCAGGCCAGTGCGCGGCGATTGCACGAGGGCGGGCGCAGCGCCCTGTTGCACGGCGCCGGCGCCGCCTTCCTGGGACAGCGCACCCTGCGCGGCATGGGTGCCGCCCTGGTGCCGGGGCTGGATTTTTCCACCGCCATCTCCGACGTGCAGGCCAAAACCCGCCTGGAAAAAAACGACCCGCGCCTCAAAATGCTGGAAACCCAGGCGCGCCGGCTCGGCGCCACCACCGCCTTCACCGCCACCGAGGCGGCCCAGGGCCAGGTGTTTCTGGCCCAGGCCGGTTTTACCCCGCAGGCCATTCGCGACGCCATGCCCGCCATGCTCAACACCGCCCTGGCCGGGGACATGGCGCTGCCCCAGGTGGCCGATATCGTCTCCAATATCAGCGGCGCTTTCGGCATCCAAGCCAAAAACACCCAGCGCGTCGCCGACGTGCTCACCGCCACTTCCGTCACCTCCAACACCAACCTGGAAATGCTCGGCGAAACCATGAAATACGTCGGCCCCCAGGCCAGGGCCATGGGCGTCGACCTGGAAACCGCCGCCGCCATGGCCGGCCTGCTGGGCAATATCGGCATCCAGTCCAGCATGGCCGGCACCAATCTGCGCGAAGTGCTCAACCGGGTGGGCGACACCGCCGGCATGTCCGGCAAAGCCCTGGCCTCCATCGGCGTCAGCGCCGCGGACGCCAACGGCGACCTGCGCAATATTGTCGAAATCATCGCCGACGTGGGCGAGGCCACCAAAAACATCGGCAGCGCCGATCGCGCCGCCTTGTTCAAACAGATTTTTGGCCAGCGCGCCGGCGCCGGCATGGCCGACCTGGTGACCCGCGAAGGCCAGGGGGCGCTAAGTCAATACGCGGCGCAACTGCACGACGTCGCCGGCACCGCCGAGCGGGTGGCCAAAGTCAAAATGGACAACCTGGGGGGCGACCTCAAATCCCTGCAGTCCGCCACCCAGGATCTGGGCATCACTTTGTTCAAATCCCTGGAGCCCAGCCTGCGCACAGTCAGTAGCATGTTTACCGGCCTGGTTCGCCGCACCGGCGAGGCCCTCAAAGCCTATCCGCAACTGACGAAAGTGCTGGGCACCATCGCCGCCATTTTCGCGGTACTGCTCACCCTGGGCGGCGCCCTGGTGTTCAGCTTTGGTGCCCTGATGATGGCCACCGCCGGCCTGCGTATTGCCATGGCTGCCGCCGCGCCGGTGTTCAGCGGCCTGGGAACCCTGCTGTTATGGCTCAAGGCCAGTGTCATTCCCGCGCTGCTGGCCGGTTTTAAAACCCTGTTCGTTTTTCTGCTCACCAATCCCATCGGCTGGGTGCTGCTGGCCATCGCCGGCGCCGCTTTGTTGCTGATGAAATACTGGCAACCCATCAGGGCATTTTTTGCCGGCCTGTGGGGCGAACTGGTTCAGGGCGTGCGGGTCTTTTGGCAGGGGATCACCCATTATTTTGGCGCTGTATGGGAGGTGATCGTCGGGATTTTTACCGGGGACGGCAACCGCATCCGCGCGGGATTCGCGCAATTGTGGACCATCATCAACGATATTCTCGGCGGCTGGCCGGACAAACTCATGGCCTGGGGCGGGGCGCTGATCGACGGCCTGGTGGCCGGCATCAAAGCCAAAATCGGTGACCTCAAAAATGTCATCACCGGCGCCGCCGGCAGCGCCATCGAATTTTTTAAGGACAAGCTGGGCATCCGTTCCCCCAGCCGGGTTTTTGCCGGCTTTGGTCGCGACACCATGGACGGTTTTAGCCGCGGCCTAAACACACGGCAGAACCAACCCCTGCGTCAACTGGATCATTTTAACCGCCGCCTGCGCGGCCTCGGTGCCGGCCTCGCTATCGCCGCCACCACCATGCCCGCCGTCGCCATCGATCAGCGCCCGCCGCTCTCCGCCCAGCGCCAGGCCCCCGCGGAAGCGTCCATCGGGCCGGTCACCATCAATATTTATCCCGCCCCCGGTATGGATGCCGCGGCCATCGCAAGCCTGGTGCGCGAGGAAATCCAAAACCTGCAGCGGGAGCACCAAGCCCGCCGTCGCGCCAGCCTGCACGACTACGACTGAGGCAAAAAAAAATGATGATGAGCCTGGGCCTGTTCGCCTTTTCCCTGTCCTCCGCCGCCTATGGGGATCTGCAGCGGCAAACCGCCTGGCGTCATGCCGGCAGCGACCGCATCGGCGCCCGCGCCGCCACCCAGTTTCTCGGCCCCGGCAGTGACACCATTACCCTGAGCGGATTAATCGCCCCCGACCTCACCGGCGACCCCGCCTCCCTCGATACTTTGCGGGACATGGCCGACCGGGGACAAGCCTGGACCCTGGTGGACGGCAATGGCCATGTCCACGGTGCCTGGGTGATTGATTCCCTGCAGGAAAGTCGCAGCCTGTTTTTTGCCGACGGCAGCGCCCGGCGCATTGAATTTAAGTTGCAGCTCAAACAAGTGGACGGATTATGAGCGGCCACAGAATACCCGCCTGGCGTGTCACCCTGGACGGGCGCGATCTCACCGACACCCTGGCCCCGCGTCTTATTGAACTCAGCCTCAGCGAACACCGCGGTGGCGAAGCCGACGAGCTCACCCTGCGGCTGCAGGATCACGACGGCCGTCTGGCGCTGCCCGAACGCGGTGCAGAACTCACCGTCGCCCTGGGCTGGCAGGACAGCGGCCTGCAGAACAAAGGCCGTTTTCGTGTCGATGAAATCGAGCACAGCGGCGCTCCCGATCGTCTCACCTTGCGCGCCCGCAGCGCCGACCTCACTGCCGCCCTGCGCAACCGCCGCGAGCGCAGCTGGGATCAGACCACCCTGGGCCAAATCCTGAAAACCCTCGCCGGCGAACACCAACTTACCCCGCGCATCGCCGCTGACCTGGCCCAGATAGCCATTCCCCACCTGGACCAGACCGAAAGCGACGCCAACCTGCTAACCCGCCTCGGCAGGCGCCACGACGCCGTCGCCACCATCAAGGCCGGCCGGTTGCTGTTTTTTCCCGTGGGGCAAGGGACCAATGCCAGCGGCCAGCCGCTGCCCACTGCCACGATTCGTCGCAGCGATGGCGACCGCCACCGCTACCATATCGCCGACCGCGACAGCTACACCGGCGTGCGCGCCGACTGGCATGACAGCGAAAACGCCGAGCGCAAAACTGTGTTGGTGGGGGACGGTGACGATGCAAAACAACTCAAGGAAAGCTTTGCCAGCGAACAGGAAGCCAAGCAGGCGGCCCGAGCCGAGTGGCAACGCATCCAGCGCAGCCTGGCCACCATGAGTTACCAACTGGCCCTGGGCCGCGCCGACCTCTACCCGGAACAGCCGGTGCGGCTCGAAGGCTTCAAAGCGGAAATCGACCAAACCGACTGGCTGATTGCCAGCTGCCGCCACATTGTCGGGGGCCAGGGTTTTACCACGGCGATCGAGTTGGAAACCAGAACAACTATATAAGGGTAGAGTGGTGTCGGTTTAACGGTTATTATTAGCGGTATAATAATCGGGGGATTTATTCCTCGAATAAGTATTAATCGGCAGTTGCTCTCCCTCTGGAAGTTAGGCTGGCCTTTTAGCCCGACCAAAGATAGACGTTAAGTATACTCAAAGCATATGAGAGACTTGAGAGACATATTCTTTTTCATTTTCTGGTATTTTCTTTTTTTCCTGATAGGCCTTGGGATTGCCTACCTTACAGTTAGTCAATCCCATCCGGAACTATCACAGTATGAGATTGGTTATAAGATAGGGAGGAGTGGAGGATTGTTATTAGGAATACCATTTCTCTTATCTATTGCTGGGTGGGTTACTGGCAAGCTTCCAGGATTTAGTAAAAATAAAAGCTGATTGCCAGCAACCACGACACTGTCGGTGGGTAAGATTTTACTGCTGCTATTTATTAACCCGGAAAATAATTTGGTTGCCGGGTTAATAATCCGGAGTCGGTTGGGATGACGTGCAACTGTATACGTTTTAAGAAAATGTGTGAACTGACCTGTACATGCGCTGACAGGAGGCTATGTCCCTCCTGCTCGCGCTTGCCAGTTTGAGGTATTTTCTTAGTCTTGCTCGCTCTTCAAAGGTCGTCAACAGAATTTTGACCATTCTCTACGGATCTAAAATCAGGTAAGCGGCGCCTAGTTTAACTTTCCGGCTGGCAATCAAGCCGTATCTGGGAGACAATCAGTAATGGTAAAGCCGGTGAAAGTGATCACCTCGCTGAAAAACACAGGTTTTGCAGATGGAAGGTTTATTTTTTAACAATGGTGAATTCGTGAGTAGAAAATTCTCTACGGCTCACCACTAAATAACAGAGCAGATTATGAATAAAGGTGTGGTTAAGTGGTTCAATGCAGATAAAGGCTTTGGCTTCATTACCCCGGAGGATGGAAGCAAAGATTTATTTGTCCATCATTCAGAAATTAAGAGTGGCGGTGGCTTTGCTGTGCTCAACGATGGGCAGCAGGTTGAATATGAAATAGGCCAAGGCCAAAAAGGTCCATGTGCAAATAATGTCCGCCCACTCTAATTCGAATAAATCATCGATAAGAATTTAACCTTGTTGACCCAGGCCCTTGCTGAGCAAACACAAATATGGACCTGCAGCTCAAAAAGTTAAGCTCTGGTTAAAGCCGTTCTAATTCAGGAGAGCCACGGAGAGTCTGCAAAAAACAATGCAATCCGTGGAGCTTCTGGAAGGTTTTCAGGCTGGATTAAAGCTTCTACTTAAGCTTTCAGTTGTCAGTCGTTTTTAATCTTGCGTGGACACAATGTGGACTCTTCAACGAAAAAAGGCAATACCAACTAAATTGATATCGCCTTTTAGCGTCTATAACTTTTTGATTTTGTTATATTTTACTGGCGCGCTCGGGAGGATTCGAACCTCCGACCGCCTGGTTCGTAGGCCCACATAATTCCTAATGGAATCAATGAGTTAGGCTGATATTTTGCACCGACAGCGCCTACGTAACCCCTCGCTTCACCCACCTATAACTCTGATTTTGCACCATGGGGATTGTACACTTTTACAGCTCCCCTGGTTCTGATTCGTTTTGGCCAATTTGGCGTTCATTTTGGTCTTGAATAATTCTGGGGTCTTAGGGGGTAGATTTTATGCTGGCTCTAGAGCCGGTCTACTTGCCCTGGCGACCTTTACCGGTTTTTTGGCATCATCTCTCTCGCGAATATGATAGAGGCGGTAATCCATCTCTATACGCATCAGTACCTTTGCTGAAAATCCGAACACTTTTTCAATTCGAACTGCCAGTTCTTCACTTAGTGGTGCTTTATCGTTTAGTACCTCTGAAAGGTGTTTACGTGATATTCCCAGACGTTTAGCAATTTCGTCTTGGGATAGCTCCAAGTCCGCAAATTGCCAGTATTTCAGCGTAGCACCAGCCGACATTGGGGCAACTTTTCTTTTGATAGTCATAGTTCCGTACCGTATCCGATTGTCGCGTGTCTGAAGCAAGTTTTGAGCAGATTTAGCTATGATAGTCCTCGTAGTCCAGAATATGGGCATCAGTTCCGTCAAAATTGAACGTGATGCGGTAGTTGCCTGTCACCCACACTGCCCAATCGCCGAAGTTTTTCCCTTTCCTACCCTTCAAGGGATGTACCCCTTTGCCGGCATTACGCAGTTCTTCTGTATTTGTCGAACTGTTAATAGCGTGCATGATCGCACGCATCTTCTTTTGAATCGCTGGACGTGCGTCTATTCGGCTAGATCTTCCATGGTTAAACAGCTCCTCGAGCCCTTTATTTTTAAAGCTCTTGATCATTTTTTGTCCTTTATTGATGATTCAGTGTAACCTAGTAGGTTACATTCGACAAGTTTTGAGGTTATCTTGTCGCAGGAATCACTCTGGCTTTGCGATTGTAAACGGCCTCCATCTTCTTGCTGCGATGGCCACCCTCGTTGTTTTTGTGATCGGTGATCCCCTTAGCTTTGATGTCATGGAAGGTAAAAGCCTCGGTCAAATAGAACTTACCATTCGATGCTGCTGCGCCATCTTGTCTCGCCTCATCCGCCAGGGCCGCGGGTAGAGCCCAGGTTGTCTCAAGTGCCTTCTTCACCAGTCTCTGCCAGGCGCTGTCGAGAGCATTCTTGGTATAAGCAGTGCCATCTTTACGGTGCAATAGAAACCCCCTATCAGGGGCTTCTGGGTGAATTTTGCGACAATTAGCTATTGCGGCCTGGAGGCGATCACTCATGGCCGTGATCTCATTCTTGCTACCCTTTCCACGACGTAGGAATAGCCCCTGCCGCTGGATGTCTAACTCTGTAAAAGCAAATACTTCTCCACGGCGTGCGCGACATAGGTAGGCAAGCTCCATTGCTGGAGCAAAGATAGGCGTGCGCATACTTGCTGCGACTTGGTAAACCAAAGCGTATTCCCAATCCTCAATATAGCGATCGCGCGAGGTCTCCTTGTTTCTGGTTACACCCTCACAAGGATTAAACTTGACTGGTGACAGGCGCTGACGACCCCAATTGAAAGCTGCGCAGAGATATTGAATATGCCGGTTTGCAGCAACTTTGCTCGGGTATGTGTCAAGATAGCCCCGCATGTGGCGAGTATTAAGTTTATCGAGCGGGAACTCTCCGAGAAGTCGGCCATTACTGACAGGGAAGTTGCAGATTGTTCGTTGGTACCCTTCATAGGATTTGCGTGTACTTAGGGCCAGCTCGCGGTACTGTGGGCTTTTATGGTACTGCTTAAGCAGCCAGAATAGATCATGTGCTACCTGCTTTCCGAGTATTGCTGCGAGGCGATCATAGACCAAAGCTTGTGAACCGCGTGCTTCATCCACAGTACATATTAGAATTGGGGCGAACCATTGCCCTTTTTCATACTTCCGATAGATGACCTTCCCGCGTTTTACTGTGCAGTGCCGAGGGAGCCATGCGAACTCTCCATTTTTTTTTCGCCCGCGAGTCATCTGCCAACCCTCACATTGTCCCATTCAGATATTGAGTCTTGGGCTTCTACAGATTTCAGTAGCGTGCCGTCAATTGCACCTTGCGATGTTGCTATGCAGCCACCAATACCCACAACGTACGGTATTCTGGCCCTGTTCAGCAAACGTATTAAGTCTTTGCGACGCTCACAATTAAGCCAAGCCTTCAGCTGATCTTCTTCTAGGAGTTCGCTCATAGTTCATCCTACAATTGATTGGAGCATCAACCCCGCTCCTACTTTCCAACTAACCACGGTAAGGGTTGCTTGGGTGTTGGATTTACCATTGGAATAACCTTACCGTAAGGCGTTGCAGGAACTGCTCCGCACCTCCTGCAGGACGGGGTGGGTGGATTTATACCTAGCCAGATAGCCGGTACTGTTACAGGGCCATCGCAGCGGCTACAGGTTCCTTTAACTATCTCTGTCATGGCTTTTCCTCCACTCGCTTAAATTCAATAACCCATACCCAGGGGTTGGCATCCCAGCTGCCATCCCCATAGATTGATTCCCAAAGAAAACTGAATGTTTCCTTAGACTGGCGTGTATTGAATATCTCCTCCGATTCATCGCACGCATAGCCAAAGCTATTCCTCAATTCCCTAGTGACGCCCTCGCAGTAAGCGTCTTCTTGGCTCATTTCCCGCAAACGCTCGACTCGAATATTGGTAATTTCAAGGGTTATACGGCTGGCCCAGCGGGGCATGTGGATCGAGGGTTTCCACTTTTCTTCACCGATCTCCGCGTCAGAACGATAGAAAGGTACGCCAGATCGGCAATTACACGGTTCATAGTGCGGGCAGTCGTTGTGTGTAGAGAGCCTGAACGTCTCCCGCACCCACAGACGGTCGCCTTCTTCTCCACAAGGACAGGTAGTATCTACAAACCCTGCTTGCCAAGCGGAAGTCATCACTTGGGATAGCGTTTGTTCATCTCTCAAGCCACCTATCTGCTTTATGGCGGATTCACCACTGGCACCATTAAATGGTTGTGGCTTTATAATGCGGCGCGTCTGAGTTTTCCTACCCTCCAGAATCGCGCGAACCATTGGCCCATTGAATAAGATGGGGCGCTCTTTAAATTTATCGCTCATGTGCATTTCCACTCAATCTGCATTAGTACTGGAAATTTGGTCGATACTAGCCTTCCCTCTAAAGGGCTTTTCTCTGGATACTTTGGCTAGTCCTTTCCTTACCAGCGCCTTTGCGGTTCCCATTTGTATACGGTTACGGTCATGCTTGACACTCCCAGATACATAAAAACTGTACCGGACTTCGTTGTAGTCGAGAGAACCATGCTTTTTTAATAATTTGAGTGCGGCTGTCTGGACGCTAGTTAATCCCTTTACGCGTGAATTCCACTTCTCCACCAACAAATCCGTTTCATCGGCTAGCGTGGGTTCTGTGAATACATGGCAACCAGTGCACTCTATCCAATAGCCTCCGTCATAATCATTTAGTTCAGCATCGTCCCCACAAAACGGGCATTGCAAGAGTTTCACGCTACGCTCCTTTCTTGCTCGGGAACGGTTACACCACAATTCGCCCGCACCAGGGCGCGAGCCACAGCTGGGCTGACACTGTTCCCACACATGCGGGTCTGCGCGGTCTTTGATAGGGGTTTGCCCTCGTGAGTGGCGTCTATGATGTAATCCTCGGGAAAGCCCTGGGCGCGGTAGAGTTCTCGCGGTGCCAGCATTCGCATACCGATATCCACGATGCGGTAAGGCTCGCCGTGAACTGTCACCAAGCCAAACCGGGCTTTGCTGGTAACTGTGTGCAGAGGATCATTTAGGTTTGCACCTACTGCCGTGCCGAAATATTTCACAAGGAAAGCGCGCACCTCGCCGAAGTGCCCACCCGTGGTGACTGTGTGCATTGGCTCGCGCAAGTCCTGGCCGTCGCAGTTGTTGCGCAGTTTCAGGAGGTGGCTAGTCACCAGCGCGTGGTGATCGGTGGCGGTGACAGTGCTTATCGGCTGCTGCAGGTCGCAGCCTGGGCCGGTGTAGTTGCCGCCGTAATGTTTGGCGAGAAAAGCGGCGCACAGTGCAAAGCGGTTTTCCGTGGTCTGCGTGGCCAGCGGCTGATCCATGGTGCGACCACGAGCCCGGCCCCCTTTATCACCGTAGTAAGGCTGGATATAGGGCGCTACCAGGCAGTGCTCCTGCTTACTGGTGATAGTGGTCAGTGGCTCGTTTAGCCGGTACTGCATACCGTCACGGCCCCAGCCGGTGTGGCCGAGACGCACAATAAAGGGCGCGGGATTGTCGATCACAAATCGCTGGATTCCGCGAGCAATACGGCGCAGGGTGTTTTCTGCCAACGGGCGTTTACGCTCAAAGATGCTTGGACAGGGGATACTCCAGTCAATGCACTCAGCCGCAGTTCGGTAGGGTATCAACCCCTCACCGTGGGTAGGCTCGGGCCAGACAATTGGGCGGCCATCGCAGCGGGCTATCAAAAATAGGCGCTTGCGCGAGGTAGGCGCACCGTAATCACAGGCGCGCAGTTCGCGGTGCTCGACCTGATAACCGAGGTCGATAAGCTGTTGCCGCCATTGCTGGAATGTTTGGCCTCGGCGTTCCTTACAGGGGCGGCCTGCGGTATCCAATGGCCCCCAGGTCTGAAACTCCTCGACGTTCTCCAACATAATCACGCGCGGGCGAACGGTTGCCGCCCAGCGAATAGCAACCCAGGCCAAGCCCCGGATCTTTTTCTCTACGGGCCTGCCGCCTTTGGCCTTGGAGAAGTGTTTGCAGTCGGGACTAAACCACGCCAACCCAACGGGCCGGCCCCGGGTTACTTTGCGAGGGTCCACATCCCACACACTCTCGCAGTAGTGCCGCGTGTGTGGGTGGTTTGCCTGATGCATGGCAATCGCTTCGGAGTCATGGTTGATGGCAATATCCACCGGACGGCCAAACCCCTGCTCGATCCCCTCGCTGGCTCCACCACCGCCGGCGAAGTTGTCAACAATTAGCTCGTCGTGAAATTCAAAGCCCATTTGGGGCTCGGCTAACCTACTGCGCTTGCGCACGCTGCCATATTTTCGGCTCTGTGTAATCACTGTGCTGGGCCCTTCATGGTCGCATCGTCGTCACCAGCACCTTGGCTGTGTGGCCCTTAGCTCGAATAGTGGCCGCCGCAGCCCCACGCTCTCCGGCAAGCTCAAAGATGGCCGATGAGTATGGAGACCCCATTGCTCTTGCTGCTTTTTCTAGCCTCACCAGATAGCTGGTATTGAACTGTACCCGCTTGGCCGGTGCCGGCTCGTGCTTATCTATAAGCGCCCCCAGATCGGGAAACCGACCTTCGGTCACAATGCGGGTCCAAAGGCGTATAGGAAAACCATTGCTCTGCACCAGTTTGCCGTTGGCCTTAAAGAACCACAGAAAGCCCTCATCCTCGGAAATCGGGACCAACTCGGTGGTATCGGCAACCTTTGGAATATTCCCATTAATATCCAGGATCAATGGCTCACTCAAAAGCGTGGCCTTCTCACACTCACCCCGAAATGCGGTGGGGCCATCAGCGGACTCGATAAAACCCGCTGGGTTTATATGTATCCCGTTTAAGTAATACCGGGCGTCATCTTTTGCCCTGAATATCGCAGCTGCTCGAAGCAGGCAGGCCGGCAGTTTTATTGCGTTTACGCCGCTCATTTTTCATTTCCCTGACCGGTGCGAACCGCGCGAACACAGGCCCAGTGGCTGCGGTGGTCGATGTCGACATGGCCGTGGTTGAAATTGACCACCCAAACAGCAGTTTCATTCCAGGCGAAGGGGGTGCTGGTCCAGTAGGCTTGGTTGCGGGTGTCCGGGAATTTTTCGGTGTCGATGGCCGGATCGTAGCAGGAGCGGTCTACCAGGGTTTCGAGCTCGTCGAGCGTGGGCAGGCGCCAGCCATTGCCTAGCTCAGTCACGGCGTTCTCGGCTGCCTCGTAGGTGACGGCAGCACCGTCCAAGAGGGTGCTGCTCCATTCAAGGTTGCCGGCGCTTTCAGTTGTGGTGGTTTTGACATTCGGCTTTTGCATTATGTCCTCCGGTTAAAAATGGGCCCCGTACTGGCGGCCCTAACGGTTACTGCTGACTGAGTGCGCCGGGGCGCTGGATAAAATGTATTACCACTACCGTGAACCAAAATCGTCTTTGACCCTGGTGATTATTTTTCTGTTGGTAGGGATATGGTGTTCACTGTAGGGCGAGGCTTGGTCAATGTGTTCCTCAAAATATGCAAGGCAGGCTTCAAATCCGCCATTGTCCTGTCGCTTGGCTAATTCCTTGTAGTGGTCCCCCTTCAAAATGAGGCGCAAGCTGTTATCTTCATGCGTGGGGGAATACCCAAGGATGATAATTGCTGTTTCTGGTCCACTAACAAACAATGGGTTATTGTCCAGTTGCAGGTAGTAGTGTTTGGTTTCGGGCTGTTCTTGTTTCTCAGGACTGCCGCCATTCAAAAAAGCTGCACGATTGGCTGCATCTTCTTGGTTTGAGTGATCTGACTCCGGCTTCCACTGACCATCTGGTGTATAGAATCCAACGGTCCAAAGTCCGGGTTCGCTTTGCATATGAACGTACATGTCCTTCTCCTTAATTTAAAATTCGACTGACTTATAATTACCTCTGATTGAAAGCGCCGGTGCGCTATAGAAGCTCTCAGTTGCTATTGGCTGCTTTTTCTGTAACTTCAGAATCGATCAGGCTGCGAATCCACACCATGCCTTTGGCCGTGACCAATGCGGTGATGTGTTGTACCTGTACCGAGCCGCGCAAGTATTGCGTGCACTTGGGGAAGAGTAATTGCTCTTCAACAGCATGTTTTGTTGGTGAGTTTCGCATCGGTGCCTGGTCGCAGAGCAGGCCATTGTCACGCAGTTTCTGTAGCAAGGTATTTCTACCAATACCGACCGTGCGCGCGGCCTGGGTGAGGGTGAGCATCTTTTCCTTTTTCATGCGGCTTGATCCTCGGTTGCGTTGATTTCTGCTTCGCCATGCACTGCCTCACTAAGTTCGGCAATGTGCTCGCGCAGACTCTCAATTTGCAGCTGCTGCCCTTTCACAGTGCTTTTGAGGTCTGCAACGATCTCCAGTAGCTGCGAGAACTCATTCATGGCGGGGCACCGGTTGGGCTGGGTTGGAACCCAGTTCCAGTAGAAACAGCAGGCAGCAGGTGGCGTGTGCCAGGTGATGCCGGCCGGTCTCCTGGTCTTGTTCTTCACCACGCATATAGGCACTGATGTGGCGCAGGGCGGCGGCGGTGTAGCGACTCTGATAGTTGGGCACTTGGCGCCAGTTATCCGGGGCGTACTTTTCGGCACCATAGGTAAGTACCTGTACGACCTCTTCCATGCCGTTCCAGGGCAGAAGCTCCCAGCGGGGTTTGCCCTCGTCGTGCTTTTGACCGATCACCGCTTTTTGTTGAGTGCGGAGCCCTGACGCGGGCTGTGGTTGATTGCGGTTCATACGCCATCCTCCAGGAGTAGCCCGCGCCCGGTGATGGCCTTGAATTTTTTAAGATCCCGCACGAGGTGCTCAGCCAGCGCAGCGGCGTTACGATTCATCTTGATCATTGCATCGCAACGGGCGGCAAACTCCATTAGGGCAATGCAAGGCACCAGGACCGGATCATCTGCCAGGCGCATCTGAGCCACCATTGCATTTAGCAGGGCATATTTTTCTACATCGGTAGACTGAGGGGAGTGATAGCCGCCGGTTTTTCGGATAGCGGGCAGGACTTCCGAAGTAACCCAGCGGCGGAACTCTTGTGCCTTGGGTTTGCGGCTCTTGAGCACCGCATGGTATAGACCGGATTCATTGATGACGTTCATTTCCTGAGCGCCACCAAGGGTGGGCACAATGTGCCCACCCTTTTCATCATCATCCAAGTTCCGGGTTAAATCTTTAGCAGTTGCATACTCCAGCGCCGCCGCCACATCGGTAGCAACGAACCAGACCTCGCCATCAACTTCTATGACGCGTACAGCATGGGAGTGGAAGTCAAACGGAATGACAGAGGGATTAGGCATGGCAGCCTCCTTCGATAGCGGATTGTCCGCCACCCAGGAGGTCTCAATCTCGGAAGGGCGGCGGGGTAGACGGGTTGAGACTACCGCTCGAAGGAAACGGCGGGCCCGAAGGCCCCCCGAATACCCCACCATAACTACAAGGTTTCGCGCATAAAAAAAGACGCATACTGCTAGAGGCGTCTTCCTGGCGCCTTCGAAATACGGGGTCTCAATCCCGGCTCCCGATTTTGCGGGAGCGGGGTAAGCATTGCACTGTTCTCTGATCGCTGTCAACTGGGGGTCTTCGGCGTTCCTAGCGGCCGCGGTAAAGGTTGTCATGCGGCATCTCCACCAAAAGGATTGATGGGTGGCCAATCATTGTGTGTTGACTGTCGCCTCGGTGAAGGTATTAAGCGCACACGACGACCGTTGCCCTCGATAACTACAATGTGGCCGGTACAACGCTGAATTCGCTGGATACTGCGCTCGTTCATTGCGGTCGGGTGTATAAACACAGTGGCGGTCATGCCAGGTTCTCCCGGTTGCGGATACGGGTGGTTCTGATGGTGGGGCGACGTTGGAAGCGGGTGCGCATCAATTCGTTGGCGTCTGGTCCCGCACCGGCAATGACTGCTGCCAACAGGGCAAATTGAATCAGGCCGTGCTTAATAGCCTTGGCAACCGCATCGGTGCTGTTGCGGGCGCGGAGCTTAAAAAAACACTCGCTCAACAAGTTGTCGACATTGGCGACAGAACACCCCATAGCGGCGGCCGTTTCAGCATAAGAAAGGCCGCGTGCCCGGTGGGTTAGGGCTTCTGCCTGGCGCGGAGCCAGTGGCTTGTACTTCATCACCTGGATCCCTCTATAGGACCTTGCTGCATGGGGAATAAGTTAGTGATGTGCATGGCTGTTCTCCTTGTTGCTAAGAAAAATAGCAAACGCTATCAGATAATACAATAGCAATTGCTATTCATTTTGGCAAAAAGGCGACCATCATGTTGAATTTGGTCAGGATTTGGGGTGTATTTAGTTGATCTAGTGCGGGGTAGGGTGCGGAGTTACGACTTGCTGTTTCCTGCAGCCATCCATTGCTTACAGGTCAAGCTCTACCTTTTTAGCTACCCCGATAATGCGACAAGTGCCATTTATAGGGATGGGGGCGTAAGCTGGGTTAAGTGGCTTTAGGTACTTATTGGGGCCATCAATTACTAGACGTTTAAGAGTGGCTTCTTGTGTGTCCACTAGCTTAGCAATGACGATGGAACCGCTTGAGTAGTCTGCGTCAGGATCCACTATTACTACAGAACCCTCAGGAATAGAGATTCCAGTTGGGGCCGTCATCGAATCTCCTTTGACGCGTAATGCAAAAGCGTGTGGACCTACACGAGCGGAGGTTTCGCGCCATTCATCAGCCTCGCCAGGTCGGAAATTATCGACAATCTCCTCCCAGTCACCGGCCTGCACCCAACTGATTAATGGGACCCTGCCACGAATTCTGGGCCCAGGAGCCACGTTGGAGTGGTACGTCTCCGCCTCCTCTTTGACGGCAAAATCTTCCCTATGCGGCTTGTCGAGGTCAAAGCTACTTAGTTGCAGCTTCTCCTCCATCTTTCGGGCGGCCTTTTCCCCAAAATTTCGATGCTTATTCAGTAGTTGAGAAATATAGGTGGGGTCCACCCCAAATCGGCGGCCGAACTCAGCGGTAGTTTTGTGTTTGTTGACAAGTTGGCGGAGATTTTCCCGCCTGATCTCGCTTATATCCATCTTGCAATTCTTTCAGATATTAGCAAAACGTAAACTGATGTTTGCTATTGCCAAGATCGATAGCATACGCTATCGTAAATGTATGAACGCTATCGCCAAGGCCGTCTCCCTGGTCGGAACACAGAAGAAAATAGCTGACATGCTGGAGATTCCGCCAGCATGTGTATCGCAGTGGTGTAAAGGGGTTCGGAAAGTCCCTCCTCGCCATTGTAGAAGAATTGAGCAGGCAACCAGCGGTGCTGTCACTCGCTATGATCTGAGGCCGGATATTTTTGGCCCTTTAGAGGAGCAGATAGCTTTCCCAATAGTTGAAGAAGTCCAGCAGGCAAGTTGACCGGCCTGGGATTGGTAGGTGATAGCAGTACAACGATCATTATGACGCCTCCGGATTGGTGGAGCGCCCAGTCTGCCAACCAAAAGCGGTTCGGTTAATCGGCCTATACCTATGGAATTTCATACAGGGGGAGAAGGGTGGATAAGCAAGACGTGCAGAATGCAGTTGAGGAATTCTTAACATCAGAGAAGGGCGCAGCAATGGTGGCCGAATGCCTTTCTGGCCACCTCGCTAGCATGGATCAGACTCTGTTTGCTGTTAGTGCAGAAGAAGAGGGAGAGAACGCTCAGCAGGTTGCCAAAAGGCTGAAATCCCTCATGGGGTCTCAGGGGCCGGTTCTGGGAAGTTGACGACAACCCCGTCTGACATTTTTTGATCAGGGGAAATAAAGCTGCGGATGATTTCAATATACGTTCGTACTTGTTCCTCGTGTTTATGCTTATTTGAGTTGCGGATTACCGAACTCATACGCTTGTAAAGATTTTCTCGATCCACCGTTTCGGTCTTACAAAGTTCTAGGATTAAACAGACCAGGGCGAGACAAACACCTTGAAGTTTTGCATCCTGAATGGCGACCACCTCTGTGAGGTCCAAATTGATTTTGATGTCTTTCATAGTTCTTTCTTGTTAGTTGTTGGCTTGGGAGCTTTCAGGATACCGGGGAGCGTGACACCTGCACAGTGGTGCGACAGCCGGAGAGACGGCCATTTCAACGCGCAATGACGAACCTGCCCAGTGAAATATGGGAGGTCTCAGGAGGACTTATGACCAGACTAAATCAGTCTCGGGGTTGGACCACTACGGATGAACTCCGCTACCTGGAATCTGTAGCCAAAAGGCACGGTCGCCGGCTACCGGAACCCCTGCAGAAGTCATGGAAAATTCCGGTATTCGATGCGGAGCTTTTCCTGCGGGTTTGGCTGGATACCTGTGGCCGGAGACGATGGCCGCCCCGCTTCAATTTGCCAAAAGCGCGTCGAAAGGCAAAGGAATTACTTCGTGAGCTGCCGATTATGGCCTGTGCTGCATAGCGATTAACAAGGCTCTTTTTTTGCATTCAGTGGGGTTCCGCCTTAGGGGGATTTGAACCATGCACGATCAATGTACGCTGGAGGATGTGCGTCGAGCGCTGGATTTCCTGGACAGGGCGGATGAGCGCGATATCTGGATCAAGGTGGGTATGGCCATCAAGTCGGAGTTTGGTGACGATGGTTTTGATCTTTGGGATTGCTGGAGTCAGGGAGCCGATAACTACAACTGCGCTTCCGTAAAGTCTAGCTGGAAAAGTTTTAAGGCCGGCGGTGGTATTGGTATTGGCACTCTGTTTTCCCTGGCCAGGGAATGCGGATTTGTATTTGAGCGTCGGGCGCTAACTGCGAAAGAAAAGCAACAGTCCGCTCAGGAGCGCGTAGCACGTGAACGCCAGAGGGCGTTGGATACTGAACGGCAGGCAGCGGAGGAGACGGCCTGGTCTGAACGTATCGCCGTGATAGCGCAGTCCATATGGGCCAATCTAAAGCCAATGGGGCGTAGCCCCTACCTGGGCCGCAAGAAAGTAAAGGCTTACGGGTTGCGCTTCTTCTCCGGGCCACTTCTACTGGTGGAGCGTGGGAATGAGGTCAAGATGCTCACGGACTGGGCAAAGATCAAGCCAATTTTCGATATGCCCAAGGAGGAGCGTGAGCGCCAGGGCATCAAAATCCAGTTTTTCAAAAAGAAGCATGCGGCGCTGCCGTTAATGGATATCGACGGCAAGATCTGGAATCTGCAGGTACTGACGGAAAACAGCAAGACGTTCCTTCGGCACGGGCGCAAGTCAGGGCTCTTTTACTGGATCGGCAAGCCGGATCCGGGCAAGCCGTTGATTCTTGTAGAGGGCTATGCAACCGGTGCCAGCATCCGCGAAGCGACCACGATCGGCGAGCGCTACGAATGCCCGGTTGTGGTTTGTTTCGACTGCGGCAACCTGATGTCGGTGGCGATGCAGCTGCGGGAGCGCTACCCGGAGCAGCATATGGTGTTCGCTGCGGACGATGACTGCGGTACTGAGGGCAACCCGGGCATCACCAAGGCCACTGAGGCGGCGAAAGCCGTGGGCGGTGGCGTTTGGATTCCATCGCTAAATGGAGAGCTGGAGAAGGTCGCGTGAGTGCCGATAAGAAAAAGACCAATCTGGATTTCAACGATATACACGTGGCGCACGGCCTAGCGGAAGTCCGCCGCCAGTTCGATGTGTTTATGGAGAATGTGTCCTTCCTCCCCCGCTCCCCACCTAATGAGGCGCCCGCGGCTGTTGATCTGCCGCCGCCGGAATCTCCCGCACCCTCACTGATCGCAGAGGCGCGCGAAATTACACTTGAGGATGCACGCAAGCGCTTTGCCTTGATATCCGGCACTACCAAGGTGTGGGACGAGCATTTGCACCGGGAGCTGAAGTCGACGGCTTTCCGGGCCGAAGTTGGCGCCGCCGTAGCGAAGCAGTTCATGGATGCCGCGGAAAAGCGCAAGGTGCTGGAGCAGGACGTGCGCCAGTTCGTCGCTGCGCGCCAGGCCGCCCAGAAGGGGGCAGGGGGAGTCGGCGAGATGCTGCGGCGATTCACGTTGCTGGAGGGCACGGAGGAGGTGTGGGACCGCAAGCATTGGGAGCGCAACCCGCTTAAGGTGATAAAACATATCTTCCCGGATACCTATGACATTTGGTACCGGCATCCTGACCGAAAAATGGTGCCAAAAAAGAACGTGGTTTTTGACCCTACCCGCAAGGCGGATCCCAAGACGCATATCAATACCTTCCAGCGGCTACCCCTGAATCCGGTGCGCGACCTGGATAAATGCCGGAATATCCGCGCGCTGCTGTGGCACCTGTGCAACTGTGATGACGAGGTGTGGCGGTGGATGGTGCGATGGCTGGCCTACCCGTTGCAGTATGTGGGCTCAAAGATGGATACGGCCTTGCTGGTGCACTCTGATGTGCATGGGTCGGGAAAGTCGCTGTTCTTCGATGTGGTGATGCGCAGGGTCTACGGGGAATACAGTGCGACCCTGGGTCAGCACCAGATTGAGAGTACCTATACGGACTGGAAGTCGAGTCTGCTGTGGGGTGTGTTTGAAGAAATCTTTTCCCGGGACAAGAAGTATTCCCAGACGGGTAACATCAAACAGATGATTACCGGCGCCACCACCCGCATCGAGAAGAAATTTGTCAGCGGGTGGGAGGAGGCGAACTATATGAATAGCGCCTTTCTCTCCAATGAGGTGCTGCCATTCCCGGTGGAGCCTAGAGATCGGCGATTCCTGGTGGTGTGGCCGGAGAAAACGCTGCCACTGGAACTGCAGAAGGGTGTGGGTGAGGAGCTGGAGAGCGGCGGCGCGGAGGCCTTCTACGGCTGGCTGCTGGACCAGAAGCTGGGGGATTTCCATACCCGGACCAAGCCGCCAATGACCGAGGCCAAAGAACGATTGATCAGCTTCGGCCTGCCCAGTTGGGAGGTGTTTTATCGGGCTTGGGAGTCGAAGGAAACCGATGCGCCTTTCCACACCTGCCTCAGCGGTGATCTCTACCATGTGTACCGCAAGTGGTGCAGGGCGGGGGGCTTTCACCAGATGGATATGAACCGCTTTTCAGAGGCGATGGCGACCAGGGTGAAGAAAAAGAACCGGCTTGAGTACGACAGCCCTGGTGGATTCGGCAGGGGAATCAAGAAGGGGGTACAAGGTACCTTCTTCCTGATGCACGCGCCACCAGGTGGGAAAACACAGAAGGAGTGGCTGTCGGAGTGCGTGAGGACGTTCCGCGATGAGATCGGGGCCTTCCATGAGGAGCAGCCGACATGAGCCCCGTATACCCCCGTATAGGGCCCGTACATGACGGATATACAGTATACGGCTTTGCAGGCCGCGTCGTTGCTGGCGTTTTTGCGGTTCCCGTATACCTGTATAGCCATATCGCGCGCGCCCGCGCGCGCGTAACCCGTGACGGTTCCCCAGCTGGTGGACTCGAAGATTTTTTTCTCGCGCGAGGGGCAGCAATTTGCCCTACGGGTATACGGGACACTGAGAAAGTGCAGTAACCATGCGGGCTGTAGAGCCGTATACCTGCTTTTTTTGATGTACGGGCCCTATACGGGGGTATACGGGTTAGGTGATATGGGTGAAACCAGAGGGGGGGTGTGATGATTGAGCGTGTGCATTTGCGGTTCCAGGAGTGGGCGGCAGCGATGGAGGGCGGCGTGAGCAGCAATTGCCTACTGGGGCGCCTACAGGCCAACGGCGGGGTGTTCGTATCTGGAACGGGTCAGGGCGGGCACGTTATCCCGATTGATTCGGACGTGTTGGAAGTGGAGGAGTTCGTTCTGGCGTTGCCGCGGGATCTTGGCGATACAGTGCGGCTGTTCTATTTGCCGCCGTATCTGACCCATGACCAGGCGGCGAAGAAGTTGAGTATTTCCAAGTCGACGCTGTACCGGCGCATTGATGGGGTGCATGTGCTGTTCAATGCGGAAATTTTTCTCGGTGCACTGCCACGGGTTTCCTAAAAAAGTATTGACAGCGTGACAATGAAGTGATTGAATTCAGGTAACCTACGCAATAGGTGGGTAAACAGGAACCCGGCTCTCGAGCCGGGTTTTTCGTTCTTGGTCATTGGGAATCCATCCTGTACTTTGCGGCGCCTCCGGGCGCCGTTTCTTTTAGGTGACTGCCATGTTCAACAATCCCTACTTCTCGGATTCTGAGCTGGCCTGCCGTTGTTGTGGCAAAAACCACTTCTCAGATGAGACCTTGCACCGATTGATCAGGGTGAGGGAGCGGTTTGCCAAACCGATGGTGATCAACTCGGGTTATCGCTGCCCCGCGCACTGCGCCAAGATCGGCTCCACCATGACGCACACCACGGGGCAGGCGGTGGATGTATCAGTTGCTGGTGGGCGGGCCTATGAGCTGCTGAGTATCGCGCAGGAGGAAGGGTTTACCGGTATCGGCGTGAAGCAGAAAGGCGCTCATGGCGGCCGATTCATCCACATGGATGACCTTGAGCCCGTACCGGGCGAGCGGACCCGGCCTACTGTATGGAGTTATTGAGGGGGACGTGTAGAGGGCTCAGTGTTCAAGCTGGGCAGTAATCCTTGGCCCCATAGTTTCCGCTTTCTACCGCTAATTATTTTTCAAAAAAATTTGTTTTGTGGGGCGCATTGCAGCACGCGTATACGCACTCGAATTCCTGCTACAGCTGAATCGCCGTGCACAAGTGCTTGAAGGGCGTGGCAAGAATGAGTTGCACTGCCTACCGTCTAACCCAGTGCTCGGATTGCCGCGAGGTCACTATCGGCCCTCGCGGCACCATGGTGAGCAGCTTTGTGAGGGTGATCCCATAGATAATGTGACCAAATGGGAGGGTGAATTTCGATCACTGTAACTGTTATTTTTTCAGGGAGGCTTATTTCTCCTAAAAAACTAATGAATACAGGGGGTTACATTCTTTGGTGTTTATTGGGATACTGGTCAGAGTGACCATTTTTCCATATGTGACGATAGTGGAAAATTGCTGTATTTGACTGATTTATAGAGAATTTTTGAGAATCTTGTGCGAAATTTATCCAGAAATACTGATCAAGGAAATCAGTATTTAAATGTTAGGCACCCTCACAACCTAGATTTATGAAAAGGAAATAGAATGTCATTAATTGATGAAGTAAATGAAAAAAGAAAAGAAATTCGCACCGATGGCTATGCGATGTCTATAAGTGAGTGGGCTTCTTTATATGAAAGTAAAGAAATTGATATTCATCCTGAATTTCAACGTTTCTATCGTTGGGGCGATAGCCAAAAAACAAATTTGATTGAGTCAATTCTATTAGGGATACCTATCCCTCCAGTATTTGTAAGCCAAAGGAAAGATGGAATATGGGATGTAGTTGACGGATTGCAACGCTTATCAACAATTTATCAGTTTATGGGAATTCTAGAAGATGAGAACCAGAATACGATCGACCCATTAACTCTTACTGGTACGAAATATCTACCCAGTCTTGAAGGAAAAAAGTGGAACAGCCCTGAGGATGAAGACAACTCGTTTAGTCAAGAACTTAGATTAATTATTAAGAGATCAAAAATTAATGTAAGTATTATTCTAAAAGAGAGTGACGAAACTGCTAAGTATGATTTATTCCAACGCTTGAACACAGGTGGTTCTGACTTGAGCCCGCAGGAAGTTCGTAACTGTATATTGGTCATGATCAATAGAGATTTTTATACTTGGCTCCAAAGGCTTGCATCATATGAGCCATTCCAAGAATGTATTTCTCTCAGCGACAGGCCTTTGAAAGAGTCTTATGACCTAGAATTAGCACTTCGTTTCCTAATTTTCACCCTCATTGAAGAAGGGGAGTTAGAGCAGTTAAGTGATGTGGGGATATTTATCACAGAAAAAATGAGAACTATAGCTGTTGATGATGCTTTTGACACAGCTATGTGGGAAAATTTATTCATGCAAACATTTGACCTTCTACAGAATGAGTTAAATGAAGAATCATTCAAGCGATACAACGTTTCCAAACAAAAATTCACAGGTGGTTTTTTGTTGTCACAATTCGAAGTTGTAGCTTATGGCCTGGGTTACAATCTTGCAAACCGTAACAAATTAAAAAAAATTCCTGATACAGCAGCTGGTATTTGGAGTGATTTAAGGTATACCGAATGGTCGGGCTCAGGGATAACGGCAACTAGACGACTACCGAGAATTCTTCCTTTCGGGCGAGAGGTCTTCAATGACGGCAATTAGAACCAAAGAAAATCTAGTTGATAAAATTAGCCAAGATCATGTTTGGCGACTACGAGAAATTTCTGAATTAAGAGGTTTAATTGAAGATACAACAATATCTGAATTAAGAAAGAGAGTTCTTTGTAGGGCTGGTGTGGCTTTGTTATATGCTCACTGGGAAGGCTTTGTTAAAAAGTCAGGTACATATTTCTTACAATATGTTGCAGCACAAGGACACAATATCTCTGAGCTAAGAAGTAATTTTGTAACTCTTCTGGTTAGAGGGAAAATTGATAAGGCTAGTGAGTCAAACAAGTATTCTGCATTTGCTGAAGTAACTAGGTACATTATTGATAATCAAACTTCGAGAGCTCGATTTCCCGTAAAAAATGTTGTTGATACAAAATCTAATCTTTCAACTAATGTACTTAAAGAAATTATTTGGTGCTTAGGCTTGAATTATGATCATTTCGAAACAAAAAAAAATATCATTGATTTAAAGCTGGTAGGTAGAAGAAATCATGTGGCACATGGAGAATCTATGGAAGTAGAGGTTAGAGATTTCTTTGAAATGGTTGGTGAGGTTATAGGGTTAATGGCCACATTCAAAAATCTTTTAGAAAACTCATGTGTAACAGAGTCATACAAGGCAGCGTAATGCCTAACAAATAAGGATATGTTGCACCTGCTGCAACATTTGATACCTAAATAAACAAACCGGCCCCTGAGCCGGTTTGTTTATGCCTGGAGAAAGCTAAATTATCCAGGTCCTACAATCTGGAGCTACTGATGCTAGGTGCAATTAGTGCTATTTCTGGTCTGATTGGCAAGGCCATTGATAAGGCGTTCCCGGACAAGTCCGAAGCGAATAGGCTCAAGGCTGAGATCGATCGCCAGTTGATTGCGATGGAACTCAAGGAGTTGGAATCCGCGACCAGTGTGATTACGGCGGAAGCGGGTGGTGATAGCTGGCTACAGCGTTGCTGGCGTCCTATTGCCATGCTGACGTTTGTCAGTCTCGTGGTGGCGCATTGGTTAGGTTGGACTGCACCAAACCTTAGTGAGGAGCAGACGTTGGCACTGTTGGAGATCGTAAAGATCGGCCTGGGTGGTTATGTGGTGGGCCGCAGTGCTGAAAAAGCCATCAAGACATGGAAACAGTCATGATCGTTCACGACCTGATGCGAGAGTTGGCCGAGAAGGCTGGCCACGCCACTACGGTAACCGCCGGTGCCATTGGCAGCCTCTACAGCTTGTTTGTCCAAAACCCCATTGGCTTTATCTGTGCTTTGGTAGCGGTCGCCTCCTTTGTGATGAATTGGTACTACAGCCACCAGCGACACAAGCTGGCCAGACAGCAGCAAGGGCGTGATTCGGGTGGCTGAGCTGAAGCTGAGCTTCGACGCCTCGGCCTTTGACCGGGCCTCCCGGGCGGTACAACGGCAGCTGCCCTTTGCCGGGGCTGTGGCACTGAACAATGTGGCCTTCCGTATTCGTGGGGAGGAGCGTGCGGCCATCGGCCGGGTATTTGCCAATCCCACCCGACTGACACTAAATGCGACGTTGGTGGAGAAAGCCACCAAGCGCACTGGGGTGGCCAAAGTCTTTATTCGGGACCAGGCCACTAAGGGCACCCCACCCAGTAAGTATTTAGCGCCGGCGGTGTTTGGCACCAATCGTAATGTGAAGCGGTTTGAGCGGGCCTTACGCCATGCCGGCTTATTGCCTGCAAGGATGTACGTGGTCCCGGGTGAGGGGGCCAAGCTCAACCGGCACGGTAATATCACCGCCGGCACCTACAGTAAGATCCTGTCCCAGGTTAGAGCTAGCTCGGACCCGATGCAGAATGCCAGCAACAGTACTCGCAGCCGCTCAAAGCGGGGGGCAACCAAGGGTTACTTTGTGGGTAAGATCGAGGACACCTGGGGTGTATGGCAACGGGTGGGTTATCGGCGTCGCCGATCGGTCAGGCCAGTTCTGATCTTTGTGAGCAAGAGACCCCAGTACCGAAAGCGCTTCCCATTCTTCAAGATTGCCCGGAGTGTTGCCCAACGGCACCTGCTGCCAGAGCTGGGCAAAGCGATGGAGCAGGCGCTGGCGACCGCGCGTCAGCGTTAAATCACACGCCAACGGGTCCTCCTGAAAACCCTTCCCACGGGGAGTTCGGACCGCGTTTTTTTAACAGCGCTCTCAAATTGCATAGGGGGTTATACCTTGGCGGATTCTGTTGTGCTTGGCGATAAGGCGACTCAGTCCGGGTTTGCCCGTCTGGTTGGGACGTCGCAGCCAGCCATCAACAAGCATGTGGAAGCCGGTGTGCTGGTTCGAGGGGCAAGTTACGAAGCCTGGCTGCTGGCGTATTGCGAGCGGTTGCGCATTGAGGCCGCTGGCCGGCGGCCCAGCAATTCCCGTGAGCGCAAAGATATGGCGCAGGCCCAGGAGGCGGAGGTCAATGCGCAGCTAAAAATGCGCGAGCTCTACCGGGAGGATCAGTTGATTCTCGATACGGAGTCCGTGCGCAAAGCCATGCTGGAATGGGCCTCAGTCGGGAAGAACGAATTTCTAGGCGCGGTGGACGGTATCGTTACCGCGATCGAAAGCCAATATGCCATTACCATCGAGCGTGAATCTCTGCAGCCCAATATTGACGCTGCCCTCAGAGCTATTGGCGACTACGGGTTTGAACCTGCAGCGGCTGGTACAGGAGATTCGGGGAACTTGGATACCACAACCTAAGCTGCCTCTGATCGAGTGGCTGCCAGAACATATTCGTCTGCCGCCGGAAGACAGCGATAACCCCGGCCCCTATCGAGTGGAGTTTGTGCCCTATTTCTGGGGGGTGATGCACGCGCTGGATAGCCCGGTGTCGTGGATGGTGGTGATGCAAAAGGCGGCGCAGATCGGCTGGACGGTATTGCTGGCGGCGGATATCTGCAAGGTGGCGGTGACGGATCCGGCCCGGGTGCTGATGCTCTTCCCCAAAGATGCGAAGGGTCGCAACTTCATGGACGAGAAGTTTGTGAAGATCGTGGAGAGCTCGCCGAAGGTGGCGGGTGTGGTCGAAGTTAATACCAGCCGTAAATCGGGAAGCACCGCCACGCGCAAGGTGTTCCCGGGTGGGGAAGTCCGCACGGTGGGTTCCAACTCGGTTTCCAACGTCAAGTCCACCACGGCCAAGCGTGGCTACGTGGAGGAGCCGGACGATACCAACAAGGATGTCGGCGACCAGGGCGATGCCATTCGCCATTTGCGTGAACGCCTCAAACGTATGCGCAATAAAAAGCTGGTGATTGGCGGCACCCCGGCGGTGGCCGATTTATCCCAAGTGGAGCACTACACCAAGCTCGGCACCATGCGCGTGTTGCCGGTGGCCTGCCATGACTGTGGTGAGTCGCATCTATTGGACTGGGAGAACGTGAGCTGGCTGCAAAAGGAGGGTGGTACTCCGCACCCGGTATTTGGTTTGCACCAGCCGGATACCGCCGTGTACAGCTGTCCACACTGCGGGAGTGCCTGGGATGACTATCGGCGCCAAGCCAACATCCTGCAGACCTGCAAGGCTGCGCGAGACAGCGGCGATCCCTTCGCCGGCTGGGTCAAAACCCAGTGTGGTGAGGGTTTCGAAGCCGGTGAAATTGAACCCATAGAAACCTTTATGGAGCTGTCAGAGCTCTATGTCTGTATTCCCGGTACCGGCCTGGCCAGCGTTGTGCGGGATTATCTGGAAGCCGAGCACGAAGCCAGGGCTGGGGATGAGTCCGCCCGCATTGTGTTTCAGAACAACAAGCTGGGGCGGCCCTATCAGTATGCCGCCAATCAACTGCTGGATCACGAGAAGCTCCAGGAGGCTGCGGAGGATTACCCTGAGCTATGTTGTCCTGCGGGCGGCCTGCTGGTAACAGCCGGCATCGATGTTCAGCATAACCGCTTGGCCATCACCCTCCGCGCCTTTGGCCGCAACGAGGAAAGCTGGCAGTTGTACTGGGGTGAGATCGACGGCGATACCGCCGACAAGCGTGACGACTGTTGGGCTGCTCTGGACAAGTTGGTCTTTCAGGCCTTCGAGCACGAGCGTTTTGGAAAAATCCGCGCCGCCTCGGTGAGCATCGACGCATCCGACGGTGCCACCAGTAATGCGGTGTACCACTGGGTCCGAACGCGCACCAAGCGGTACCGCGGCACCCTGGTGATGGCCATCAAGGGCGACAGCAATGACCTGGGCACCAAGGAAATTTTTACCCAGCCGCGGCAGGTGGATTATGCCAACCCAAAACGGCGGACCAAGGCGGATCGCTTTGGTGTACGGGTCTATATCGTCGGCACTCACAAAGCCAAGGACCTGATTGCCAAACGCCTGCTGGGTACCAGCGCCTATATGCACAGCTGTAGGCATGTGCGCCAGGACTACTGGGAGCAGGTCACCGCGGAAGTCAAAGCACCCAGTAAAAAGCATCGCGGCAAACTGCTGTGGCAACCGCGCCCCGGCAAGCCCAACGAAGGCCTCGATACCGAAGTCTATGCCCTGCATGCGGCACACGCCAAAGGCATGCACAAACTGACCGACACCAAATGGTCCGAGATCGAATCTTGTCTCGGCCAGCGCACCTTGTTTAACGCACAACCGCACGAGCAACTTAACGAGCAACCGCAGCCCGCGCCCAGCCAACCACGGCGACCGGCGCAGCCGGCGGGCTCACTGCTGGACGACTGACATGACCCAATCCGCGCAAGCCATGGTAGACCTCTATCTGGCGGCCGAGAAGGATGTACTGGCCGGCAAGAGCACCACCATCAATGGCCGTACTTTTGCCACAGAGAACCTGCAAGAGATCCGCGATGGTCGCCAGGAATGGGAGCGTCGGGCGCTGCAGGAACGATTACGGGCCACTGGAAGAAAAAGCGGCGGCCCCGCTTTAGCGAACTTCAGCTCATGAACACACTGGATTCCCTCATCGGGTTTTTCTCGCCCGTGGCTGGCCTGCGCCGGGTGCAGGCGCGAAGGGCGCTGCGGGTCGCCGCCGCCTATGAGGCCGCCAAACCCAGCCGGCTGCGCAAGAACCCCACCGATAACCGCAGTGGGGACCTGGTGGCCGAAGGGGATGTGGAAACCCTGCGCGGCATGGCCCGGCACCTGGAGCAAAACCACGATTTCGCCTTCGGCATCCTCAGCACACTGGTCAACAATGTGGTGGGTCCGCGGGGGATCACCGTGGAGTTTCAGCCCAAGACATTGACCGGCGAGATACACGACGACTTCGCTGGCCAGATGAATGAAGCCTTCAAGCAGTGGGAGCGGCGCCCCGAGTGCACAAGGCAGTTCAGTTGGGCCAAAACCCAGCGGCTGCTGTGCAATACCTGGTTGCGCGATGGCGAAGTGTTGCTGCGCCATCTGCAGGGGAGTGTGCCAGGTCTAAAACACACTACCGGTGTGCCCTACAGCATTGAGTGCCTGGAGCCGGATTTTCTGCCGGTGGATTACAACGATCCCGGCCAGCGCATCGTACAGGGCGTGGAGAAATCAGCCTGGGGCGAGGCCAAGTCCTATTGGCTCTATGACGAGCACCCGGGTGCCAGCTTGAACTGGCGTATGAAGCGCCGCCGCCACAGTGCCGGGCATATCGAGCACCTGAAATTTGTGCGCCGCCTGCACCAGACCCGTGGGGTTTCTATCTTCGCCGCGGTCATGAACCGCCTCAACGATATCAAGGACTATGAGGAGAACGAGCGCGTTGCCGCCAAGATCGCCTCCGCCATGGTGGGCTTTATTCAAAAGGGCAGTCCCGATTTATACGAAGAAGATGAAAAGTGGACCGAGGAAGGCAACCGCACCCTCTCTATTCGCGCTGGTGCCATTTACGACGACCTGCGCCCCGGTGAATCCGTCGGCACCATTCAGAGCAACCGCCCCAGTGGATTGCTCACGCCATTTTTGGAAACCATGCAGCGTATGGCCGCTGCGGGCACCCTGGCCAGTTTTAGCAGCATCAGTAAAAACTACAACGGTACTTATAGCGCCCAGCGCCAGGAACTGGTGGAACAGTGGTCCGCCTATGAAACCCTGAGCCTGGAGTTTTGCGAAGAGATTGTCGAGCCGGTGGTGCGTCGCTGGGTGCAGATGAGTTTACTCACCGAGGTACTCAAACTACCCGGCGACCTGGATCCTGAAAGCCTGCTGCATCTCGACTTTATTACCCCGGTTATGCCCTGGATCGATCCGGGCCGCGAAGCCGGTGCCGATGAAACCCTGCTGGAAAATATTCTCGCCAGCCCCCAGCAGACCATCCGTCGCCGCGGCAAAAAGCCCGAGGATGTGCTCAGACAGACCGCCGCCTGGCAGAAAAAACTTAAAGCCAGCGGCATCACCACACCAACCAAGCGCCCCGCAGTTCCCACAAAACAGACTGATTCCGAACCTGAATCCGCACCTGAATCCGAATAGGAGGCACCATGCCTAAAAAGCAATCCTGGTACAGCATCACTGCTGCCGCCAACAACACCGCCGATATTTATGTGTATGACACCATCGGCTACTGGGGAGTCACTGCCAAGGATTTTGCCAAAGAGTTAAAAGCGCTCGGCAAGCTCAGCAAGATCAATCTGCATATCAACTGCCCCGGTGGGGATGTGTTTGATGGCACCGCCATTTACAACCTGCTCAGGGAACACAGCGCCGAAGTGGAAACCTGGATTGAAGGAATTGCCGCCAGCATGGGCAGTGTCATCGCGCTCGCTGGGGACACCGTGCATATAGCGGAAAACGCCTACTTCATGGTGCACAACCCCAGTATCGCCACCCGGGGTGACGAGCGGGCTTTGGAAAAAGCCAAGGGTCTGCTGGCCAAGGTCAAGACCACCATGGTCAGTCTGTATGCCTCCCGCACCGGCATGACTGATGACGAAGTCAGCCAGGTGATGAACGAAGAAACCTGGTACACCGGAGGGGAAGCCGTGGCCGCCGGCTTCGCCACTGATACCACCGCCGAAATTGAGATGGCCGCCTGTTTT
Organism: Microbulbifer sp. TYP-18; assembly: GCF_040932045.1. NCBI lineage: Bacteria > Pseudomonadati > Pseudomonadota > Gammaproteobacteria > Cellvibrionales > Microbulbiferaceae > Microbulbifer > Microbulbifer sp. TYP-18. The sequence continues at coordinate 18,477 of NZ_JBFRBC010000025.1, read as the reverse complement.
GGCGGTGAATGTCTGCAGCAATTTAACCATGCGCCCGAGCCGGTGCGTGCGCTCTTCACACAGAACTCAAGTGAAGTTCGATTCCCGTCTGCGATTGCAGGCACCCCACCCGTAAAACAGGAGGCTACCATCATGCCTAAATCCACCCCCGCCACGCCGGGTGCAACCGCCGACAACGGGGTCACACCGGAAATAAAAGCCCAGATTGCCGCTGATGCACAGGCACAGTTTGTGGCCGACGAAAAAAAGCGCAAGGATGACATCCGCGCAGTGTTTAAAGGCTTCGAAGCCCACAACGCCATTCTGCAGTCCTGCCTGGACGATATGCAGTGCGACGTCTCTCAAGCCAAGGATAGGCTGTTAGAGGCCCTCGGCAAACAAACTGCAACCCCTGTACAGAGCTATGGCCTGGTTGTACAGGAAGGTGAGGGGTTAAAGCGCATGCGGGCCGATGCGGAGAATGCCATCGCCATGCGTGCCTTTGGTGAACAACGGGCGGAGGGCAATGGCTTGGCCGGCTACACCATGATGGAGATTGCCCGCCTGATGCTGCAGTCCCGCCGTATCGATATCGCCGGTATGGACAAGATGGCCCTGGTGGCAGCGGCTTTTACCCACACCTCCAGCGATTTCGGCAGCGTGCTGGCCAATACCGCCAACAAAGCCATGCTCAAAGGTTACGAGGAAGCCGCGGAGGTCTTTCCGCAGTTCACCGGCGTTGGCAATCTGAGTGATTTTAAGATTGCCACCCGCACCGATCTGGGTTCTTTCCCCACGTTGACCAAGGTGGCCGAAGGCGCTGAGTTCCATTACGTCACCATGGGCGAGCGTGCCGAGACCGCCATGCTGGCCACCTACGGCAAGCTGTTCAGTATCACCCGCCAGGCCATTATCAACGACGACCTGGGCGTATTCACCCGCATTCCCATGAAGATGGGCCGCGCTGCCATCCGCACCGTCGGCGATCTGGTGTTCGGTATATTCCTCAACAACCCCGTCATGGCGGACGGCAAGAACTTATTCCATAGCGACCACGGCAATATCGCCGGCGCCGGCGGTATCAATACCGCCAGTATCGACGCCGCCCGGGTCAAGATGGCCAAACAGAAAGACGGCGATGCCACACTCAACCTGCGGCCCGGCTTCCTGATCTGTGATGTGGCCGACGAGGGCCAGGCCAAGGTTGCCCTGGAATCCGAGTTTGAAGTCGGTGCCAACAGCAAGAACAACACCGTGCCCAACAGTGTGCGGGGTATCGCCAGAGTGATATCCGATGCGCGCCTGAGCGGCCACAACGGTTGGTACCTGGCCACCAGTCCCGCCATGCACGACACCATCGAAGTGCTCTACCTGGATGGGCAACAGGCGCCGGTGCTGGAACAGCAGAACGGCTGGAGTATTGACGGCGTCGAGTTCAAGGTGCGCATGGATGCCGCGACTAAAGCCTGGGACAGCAAAGGCATGGTCAAGATACCCAAGCAGTAATTCTTCGCCGCTTCCAAAACCAAAGCCGCAATCTGCGGTTTTTTTATTCCTCTTATTTTTATTCTGCAAATCCTAAATCCCAGCGGGAGAAATGATTATGGCAAAGAACTACGAGCAGCAGGGCAAGGTACTCTCTTTTATGAATGACACAGGGTCCGATATCACCTCGGGTTCCGTGGTGGTGATGGGGGCAGTGTTGGGTATCGCGCTGGCGGATATCGCCAATGGTGAACCCGGCAATGTGCAAATCGGTGGGGTCTTTGTGGTTCCTAAAGTCTCCGCCGCCGATATCAAACAGGGCGAATCCCTTACCTGGGATATCTCTGCAAGTGCCTTCGACGACAACGCCGCGGCAGCGGCTGCCGGAGACGTTACCGGCCCTACGGCCTTTGCCGCGCAGACCGCCGGTGCCGGCGCCACCGCCCTGGCGGTGTGCTTTACCGGTGTGCCCGGCGTCGTCGCTAACCCGTAATTGGAACCGCTGTGAATCTGGAGCAACGGGTGGCCGAACGCAATTTTCAGCGCTGGGGCAAGCCTGCCGTCTATGACGCCGGCAGCGGTGGCGAGCCTCAGACCTGTCGGGTAATTCGGGATCAGGGTGTCGATGAGTTTGCCGAGGAGCGTGTGCGGGTGCCGCGGTTCGAGCTGAGTTTGCTGGTCAGCGAGGTGGGTGTCCATAAGCCGGGTGCCCTGGTCACCCTGGCCGGTGTCGAGTACACAGTGCGGCACCTGCTTGAAGACGACGGCACTGTGCGCCGTGTCGTCGCGGAGACCTGATATGAGCCAACGTATCGCGATCCGCGACGCGGTCAATGCCGCCTTAAATACCCTGGAGGGCTACACCCTGGTCGCCCCCGGCACCACCGAAGAGATAGACGCGGCCAGTCTGCCGGCCCTGGTAGTGGGCTTTGCCACTGAAGCTATTCAACACGAATTGTACGGTGGTACCGAGCGGCAGTTGGAAATCACCGTATCCGCCGTGGTGAAAAGCCGCGGCGATGTGTATGCCGCACTGGACCAGGCCGCCGCCGATATTGAATCCGCGCTGACAGACAGTGCACTCGGGGGTGCCGAGCGATTTTTGCTCAGCCAGACCCAGTTTGCCCTGGATGCCGAGCAGCCGCTGGGCGAAGTGCGGCTGGTCTATTCCGCTAGCTATTCCACCGACAGTGAATAACGGAGGCCACCACCATGGCTAACGACACCTTGAAAAAAGTGCAAATCACCAAACCCTGTATGGCTGCCGGCAAACCCGCGTCGGTGGGCAAAGAACTGGCACTGGACATCGGCGAGGCCAACCAGCTGATCGGCACTGGCCGGGCCAAGGCTGTTGAGGTAGCCAGCAAGGGCAGGGACCGCAATAACAAGGCCAAGCCCACAAGCACTGCCGATCAGGCCGAAATCCTCTCAACCAACAATGGAGACCAAGATCATGGCCCAAGGTTATAAAACCCAATTCCACCGCAGCGATGATGGTTCTGTCTACACCCAGGTCGCCGGTCTGCTGGATATCGATCCGGGCGAGGAGTCCCGGGCTTCGGACGATGTAACCCCCATCGACGGCACCAGTGGCTATATGGACTTTGATCCCGTGGGCCTGCGGGATGCCGGCGAGGTGTCCTGTACCTTTATCTGGAACCCGGGCGACACCGGCCAACAGGCGCTGCGGGCCGATTTTGATGGTGACGACAATGTCTATTACAAGGTGGTCTATCCCGAGGGGACCGAAGTGGCCTTTGTCGGTCATATCACCGGCTGGGGGAAAGCCTCCCCAAAGGATGCCAAGATCACCCGCACAGTGAAGTTTAAGATATCTGGTAAGCCTGCGGTGACCCCTGGGAGCTGACTGGATGGGCGATGGGAGGCTCAAGTCCAGAGAAAGTGATTAGAGTGAACTAAAATTATTCTGATTCAGATGGCTGGTGAAAATGTACATTTGAAGTGATAATCAGCATAATGGAGGTGCTATGGAATATCATATAACGAAAGAGAAGAGCGGCTTTGTGCGGTGGCGAACCTTAAAGAACAACTTTCCTCATCAGTAAAAAATTTTGCATATGTGGTGAAATCAGGAGATACGAGTGTTACTGATATGGCTGCACTTGTTGACGCCACATCTCAACTCCCTTTGTCAAAATTCAATTATTGGGAAAGATTAATTCGCTCTGAATATGAGATGGTTCTGGAACGTAGTACCCGGAAAAGACTTAGATTCTGGTTAAAACGACGTGAACTGCTGACTTGGCTAGATTTGATTAGCTGGGATGGTTACAGACGCGAGAGGGCCCTAAGAGCAATATCAGAAGGAGCACCAAACGCGTTTTTCTTTTCTATGGCTTTGCGCAGGTTAAATGATTGGGTTCCACAGGTGCGCAAGGCTGCGATAGAAAAACTTCCTATAATAGCTAAAAAAACGAAACCAAGCCACGTTGTAGAAGCTCTTTGTGTTGCCTTTTCAAATTGGAATTCCTGGGGGAGGATTGAAGAGGCTGGAAAACGTGCTCTATTACGAATAGCTTCTGTAGAAGAGGTATCAGAACCCTTTAAGGAAAAACTGATATTTTCTACCTCTGGACCAATGCCGTCTGTATTCGCTCAGCTTGGCCGGACAACAACTCTTGATAGTAACCTTTTCGAAATTGCAGAGCGTGCAATTCAGCCCTCAGTTAGGGCTAAAGCATACCGCAGTCTTTTTGAAGGACGTATGGTGTGGATTGAGGGTTGGAAATGGGAGTGGAAAGATATTTATCGTAGTGAATGGAAGCGGAAACTGATCCTTTCTGAAAGAATACTGGATATACCTGTATCGCTAATGAATTTGTTGGAAAAATCATCAGAAGATCGCTCCTCTTTTGTAAGGCGCATCTCAGCGGAATTTTTGATACGGAATTTAGAAAACCTTGGAGATAATGCCTATTACTTTGCGCAAAAATTTTCTTTAGATAGCGCAAGCCCAGTATCAGAAAGAGGTAGATTTGCGTTAAAAAAGCTCAGAGAAAGTAATTGCCATAATCTATCTTAGCTGAATGATTTTTCTAAAGAAGTAAAACAGCATTAAAGGCCTAAGCGGGCGGATAGCAATGAAATTAAATACCACTAAAAGCAACCTGGTCTTGTTGGTTATTATGAGCGGTGCAATGGCTTGTATTTATTTTTATATTAGCCCTTCGGACATCTTTGATTTGCCAGCTCATCTTGATAGGTATTTGGATATAAGAAGTTATTTTGTCCAGGGGATAGCTTCCGGAGTGCTGGGGTTTGAATTTTCTAGAAGGTTAAAAGTATCGCGATATCGAGTTTTTTCGATTGGCCTGTTAATTGGGATTTTGTTATTAATATTGAACAGCATTAGATTGAATGTGGTGGATTTTTATTTTCTACAATACTCGGTAATTCCGCTGCTATTAGGTATCGCTGCAGGAGTTTATTTGATCGAATATGTGTATTATTTGTTCAGTAGAATGGTAATTAATTTGACTTCTTAGTAGTTTTAAATCGACTAGATAAACCCGCTTCTGCGGGTTTTTTTATGCCTGGAGATTGAGCCATGAGCTTTTTTGAAACCCCGCTGCTACAACGGGAAACCCATAGTCTCGGCGATACGGAGTTCGATTTGTATGAGCTCAGTGCCTATGACCGCTGTGAGTATCTGGAAAAAACCACGGGCAGTATCGCCATGCCCAAGGACGGCGAGGTGCAACCGCCGGTGTTCGAACGTTTGGGAGAGCTGTGGGCCTTTCGCCGCGAGGATACCGACAGCAAATTGCTGCTGGTGGCCTATGCCCTCAAACCCGGGCGGGAGGAGTCCCTGGAAACACTGCATACACAGCTGCGCCGGGCCGTGCCCCTGGCGCGTATCGACGAGCTCTATCTCCCCGCCGCCAAGTTGTCCGGATTACTGGTAGAGCCAGAACAGGAAGCGGATGCGAAGGGTATGGAGGACGAAGTAAAAAAAGGCTAGTGCCGGGCTTTGTCTTCGCCCGGCAGTTGGCCCGTGATTTCAATCGCCCCGACTACTTCAACATGCTGCGCAGCATGAGCTCGACCGAGCTGGACCACTGGTACGAAGTTTATCGGGAGCGCCCCTTACCGTCCCAGGTCCAGCAGTGGCAGCTGGCCCATATCGCCGCCGGTACCTGTGGCGGTAAGCCATCCGACTTCCTGCCGGAAAACCGCAAACCCAAATCCGTGCAGGATCAAATCGCAATCTGGAAATCCATGGCCTGAGTCATGACAACACTAGCGTCCATGGCCACCATGGTGGCCAAGCTCGAACTGCGTTCGGACCAGTACAAGCGCGAGATGGCCCAGGCCACTGCGCGCAACAAAATGCTGGCGCGGGAGATTAAAAAGAGCGGTGCCGCCGGCGATGCCTTTTCCCGTTCCATGCGCGGGGCGGCTCAAGGGGTGGCTTCCATCGATGGACCCCTCGGTGGGGTTTCCGGTCGCGTCAGCGCCCTGAGCGGTTTTTTGCACAGCGGTGCCGGGGCCTGGGCGGTGTTTGGTGCCGGCGTGGCCGGTGCGACCGCGGTACTGTACAAGAGCATCCGTGCCGGCGAGGAGATGGAGCGGCAGCAGCTCAAGATCGAAGCCCTGCTCAAAGCCACCGGCGGCGTCTCGGGGCGTACGGCCCAACAATTGGATGAGCAGGCGCGCTCTGTGGCCCGCAATACCCTGGCCAGTGTCAGCGGTATCCGCCAGGCTCAGGGGGTACTGCTCACTTTCAGAACCGTACAGGGCGAGACCTTCGACCGCGCCATTCGGTTATCCCAGGATCTGGCCGCGGTGATGGGTAGCGATGCCAAGAGCGCGGCGCTGCAACTGGGCAAGGCGCTGGAAGAACCCAGTATCGGCCTGACCATGCTGCGCCGTTCCGGGGTCAGTTTTACCGAGGCGGAAAAGCAACAGATTAAAGCCATGGAGGAAGCGGGCCGGGCGGCCGAGGCCCAGCGGCTGATTCTGGATAAGCTGGCGCAGCAGGTGGGCGGCGCCGGTGCCGGCGAAGCCGGTGGCCTGACCGGTGCGGTGGATTCCCTGGGGCAATCCTGGCAGGAGTTTCTGGAGGATTTTAGCCAGACCACCGGCTCCACTGCCTTCGCCACCCGTGCCATCCAGCAATTAACTGGTGTGTTAAACAACGGGCGTGGTGTGGCTGAGGGACTGGAAACTGCGGTGACCACACTGGCGATCTTATTGGGTGGACGCTTTGCCGGTGCCGTCAGCGCTCAGGTAACCCAGATGGCGCTGCTGAATGCGGCCACCTACAAAACCACCGTGCAAACTAATGTACTGGGACAGGTGATCGGGCGCACAACCGCGGCCACCCGCGCCGCTGCTGTGGCCGCCACCGGATTGAAAACCGCTTACGCATTCCTGGGTGGGCCCGTAGGGGTTATTACCATCGCAGTGGCCTCCATGGTGGCCTGGAATGCCGCACAGCCCACGACCGAACAAAAAGCCCAAAGCCTCACCAGCAGGATCGATGAACTGACCCGCAGTTGGAAAGCCCTGACCCAGGCCCAGCGCATCAACCGTGAGCAGAAGGTCCTGGCCGACCGGGATAACCTTGCAGACCAGTTAAAACAGCTCACCCAACAACGGGACCTGCTCCGCGATGGGGGCACCAAGGAAGGCACCCGCTTTGGCTTTCAGGCGGCACTGGGCAATGAACATCCCCGTGTGCGCGAGCTCAATGATCAGATCGACACCCTGAACCAAAAGCTCGATAGCGCCAATCGCAAGCTTGCTAACTTGGGCAAGCCGGATCCACAGCGCTTTAGAGAACAGGCCCAGGCTGAATTCAAAGCGGCATTGGAAAGAGAGGCGGTGGAAAGGGCCCGGGCCGAGAACGAACTCAAACGCCAACAGGATGCCGGGGCGGCACAGTTGGTGCAGCTGGACAGCTTCCTGGCCGACCAGCGCGGCAAAATCGATCTGGACCACGAACAGCGCTTGCAGCAGATCGCCGCCCTGCAGATTGCCGAAGAGGAACTGCGCCGCCGGGGTTTCGACTCCATCGAAGCGCTACGGGAAGACTATGCCGCGCGGGAAACGGCCCGCTATCAGGCAGCAGTGCAGTCCCTCAGTGAAGGGGAAGGCAACCAAGTTGGCCCCGATGGTCTGACCGATGCCGAACGCCAGCGTATCGCCACCCGCCTGGAAACGCTCCAGCTGTCCTGGCTTACGGAACTGGAACAGCTGCAGGTCAAGCAGGATCAGGAAATGGCGATTTTGGATCAGGCCTATGCCAGCAAGCTGATCGCCCACGATGAATACGAGCGCTCACTGTTTCAACTAGAAAAAAAGCATACAAAGGAGCGAGAGAAGTTGGAGCAGGCCACCAGCAAGGCGCGCAGGAAGGCGGTGAGCGGTGCCTTCGACATGATGCTGGGAGTTTCAAACACCGGCAGCAAAAAACTGTTCAAACTGCAAAAGGCCCTGAGCTTGGCCAAAGCCGTGGCTACGTTGCCGTCGGCAATCATCGAGTCTTACCACAACAGCGGCGGCTATCCCTGGGGTATTCCGGCAGCGATTGCGATGGCTGCAGCCGGCGCCACCCAGATTGCGCAAATCAAGAGTGCCAATTTCTCGGGTGGCGGCACCGCAGCCAGTGTGAGTGGTGGCGGCAGCGCCGCACCCCTGCCCACTACCAATGGCGCCACTGCTGCACGCCTGGATACCTTTGCCAATAACGACGAACCGCAGCAACCGAAGGGACAGCTGGTTATTAATATCGCCGGGGACGTGATTGGCGAGCATGGTGCACTGGTGATGGATCAGCTTCATAATTTGCTCGAAGAGCAGGATGTGGTGCTGTTTAGTCGCAACTCCCGCCAAGCTCAGGAATTAAAGGGGTAGTTGTATTTATCGGATTTATCCCAAATCGCAAGGGCAAAGTGAAATCTATCTATCCAGCATGAGTACCAGAGGTGTTTTTGAGAAGACTCGTGTTGATCAAGGCGCCAGGTTCGCCGATATCAACTAAGTTGTCACCAATAGTTCATTGAAGACAGTGGTACAAGCTTGGATCATCATTCAAGCTAATAATGGTATCAGTCGTTTTGTAGACGATGTGAAGGAGATAGTCAATAATTGGGGCCTGCTCATCGAGTCAAGCGTTAAAGCATAGAGAAAAAAGAGAAAGTTTATGGCTAAAAACGTTGAAGAATTTATTCAAGATATCGCTATTTCCAATGCCAATCTACATGGAATCCTTATAGAACTACGCAAATTATTTGGATCCTGTGGGCAGGATTTAGCTGAGGGAATTAAGTATGGTGGGCTTGTATTTGCTAAAAATGAAAGACTGGTCGGTGGGATTTTCATTTACAAGAACCACCTGTCCTTAGAGTTCGGTCAGGGCGCAGAATTTGATGATCCGGATGGCCTTCTTGAAGGAAAAGGAAAATTCCGTCGGCATCTAAAATTCACCTCTGAAAAAGACATTGAACCCAATCAAACCAAAGCTTTTATCAAGCAAGCATGTAGGCTAAATGCAAACTGCTCCCCATGAATTGAACTAATTCACTTCACTCCGTAACCGCCTCCGGGCGGTTTTTTTATGGCTGTCGCTTGAGACAATTACGTTTATCCAGTTTATACCCGCACGCCTGGGCACCACAGACCCCAGCACCCTGAAAGCTGTATTGAAACAGTACGAGGGTGGTGCGCCCAGGGTCGAGGGCAAGGAACACAAGGCATTATCCGGCTACACCGAGCACACTGTGTATCGAATAGAGCGGGAATACCAGTGCCAGGCGGCACCCATCAAACTCAGTGCCGCTGGCCTTGCCGTTTGGGACAGCTTTGCCGCCAGCTGCGGAGCTGGGTAGTTTTTTAGTTTCGATCCTTTCGGCACCCAGGCCGCACCGGATGCCCCCCGGGATGTACAGCTCAAGTTCCGCTCGTTCAAACAACAGCGTCGGCTCGGCTGGCGCTTTGTGTTCAGTTTCACCATCTTGGAAATTGTGGCTTAAATGCGTAACAACTCCGAAGTGTTCGACCGCGAGGGTATCGTCTACGAAGCCCAGAACACCCGGGGTGTCCTGCTGGGTGTATTGCACAAAGACCAGCCGTTGACCTGGGAAATCGTCACCCAGGTGGAGTGCACCGGCCTGCGCACCGTGTACAAGATCAGTGTGGGTGGAATCAGCTATGCGGCTGGTATTGATCCACAGCACCGGGTGATTACCCATAACCAACCGCACAAGCCCTGAGGGAGCCCGTATGGTCGAATATATTCAAGCAAGTGGTATCAGCAACGCCGGAGAAGATGAACACTTTTATGAGTTGACCAGCGGCATCTATACCGGCGATATTGTACGAATCTCACAGGTGCGAAATCCTATCGATTTGGACCAAGATGGCAGCCCCGATCAGTTTGCCTACAAGATGATTGGTGCCTTTGTCACCACGGACAATCAGGTGCGCAACAATACCACCGGCACCCCCTGGCAAACCCCCGGCAAGGTGGAGACCCTACAGGCCAGTGCTGTGGCCGAGGGCACCGAGAATGAAGAAGTGAACAAAGGGGTCTGGCGTATGGAATGCATCCAGCGTACGGTCAATCTGAGGGTGGTGATTGGGGAGTGAAAGGGATTCTATTCCTCCAAAAAAATGCTGGATTGATTGTAAAATAGTGATGAAGCTAATAGCGGTTACAGTGAAAGTTATGTCAATTTTTTATGGTCTATAAATTTAGAATGAAATAGAAATTTCAAATGAAAAGATGCTCCTTTTCTACACAATCCTTAAGCTGTAGTAGTTCAGACCTGATCTGACAGTTACCGGTTTTTCAGAAGCTGCTCTGTCAGGTCAGGCTCAGTTTACGAACTTTTCCATCCAGATCTTTTTGCCGTCCTCCAGCGTTTGCATTGGAGTTCGGCCACAACACTTCTTACCCTGGTGCGTGCGGTCATTATTGTAGTAAGCGAGCCATTCGTCCAGATCTGCCTGTAGCTCTTCGATCGACTCGTATATCTTGCGTCGTAATGAGGGCTGGTAGAATTCCTGGAGAATCGTTTTATGGAAGCGCTCACAGATGCCATTGGTTTGCGGGTGGCGAGCTTTGGCTCTCGTGTGCTCGATCTCATTCACACTCAAGTATAATTGGTAATCGTGCTGCTCCAGCTTCCCGCAGTACTCGGTACCACGGTCAGTCAGGATGCGTAGTACGGGCAGCTCCTGAGTTGCATAAAACGGCAACACTCGGTCATTCAGCAGGTCCGCAGCGGTGATAGGCGTTTTGGTTGTGTACAGTTTGCAGTGCGCCACCTTCGCATAGGTATCAACGTAGGTCTGTTGGTACACGCGGCCAACGCCTTTGAATGTCCCGACGTAAAAGGTGTCTTGTGACCCCAGATAGCCCGGATGCTGGGTATCAATCTCACCACAGGCTTCGTCGTCATGACGTTTGCGTTCCAGGGCCTGCACCTGGGACTCTGTCAGAATCAGGCCTTCCTCAGCCACTTTCGTTTCCAGTGCTTTAAGTCGAAGCTTGAAGTTGGCCAAATCGGGTCTTGGCCAGATACTGCGAACCCCACTCGATGAAACAAATACACCGCGCTTGCGAAGCTCATTGGACACTCGTACCTGGCCGTGAGCGGGCTCCTCAACGGCGTAAGAGAGCACCGCCTCTTCGATTGCGAGATCAACGCGGTTCTTGTGGTTTGGTACCCGTCGATTCTTCTCCAGCAGCGCATCCACGCCGCCACTGGAAACCGCCTCTTTGTACCGGTAAAAGGTATCTCGCGACACGCCGAGCATCTTTCAGGCTTTGGAGATATTGCCGAGTTCTTCCGCCAGATTGAGCAGCCCGGTCTTGTGTTTAATGATGCGATCATTAGTATGGATCATGGGGTTTATCCTTGGTTTTGGTTTCAGGTTTGGTCACCTTCATCAAAACCGGTAAACCCCTTCTTTTCAAGAGGATGTGTCAGATTTGGTCTGAACTAATTCATATCATCGCTGGTGCTTAAAACAGTCTGATAAGAAATTCCACCGTGACCAAATGCTACCAGCCTGAGATCCGTTTTTCATCCCTTTCCCGTCGCAAAATCACCGCAGATTTCACTGGTGGAGATTTAACCTCCAATGCCAGCTTGTTGCTGCTTCCTGAATGCGATCGCTGCCTTGGCCTATCCCATGCGGTGGCCGATGTCGTTATTGATCCCTGTCGCATTTCCTCAGTTGCTCACCAGGCCGAACAGCTGGTGCGACAGCGTTTGCTTGCGATTGCTGCTAGGTATGGAGATCTCAACGATCACGATCAGCTGCGATTTGATACAGCCCTGCAAGCCGGGTGTTAGCGCACGAAGACACTTGCCAGTACCGCCACCCTGTGCCGCTTCGTGCAGGGGCAGGATCGATCTGTTGCGGTAGAGCTACACAAAGTGTTGCTGGACCAGTTCATTGTCAGGCATAGCAAACCGCCACGGCGACTCACCCTGGACTTTGATGCGACCGATATCCCAGTATATGACGAGCAGGAGCAGCGCTTCTTCCATGGCTATTACGACAACTACTGTGTCATGCGTAAGCTTCCCCTATAAGTAAACAGTTTCAAACTTAGCGCATTCTGACAAGCTATGGTCAGGAGGCCGACATGAAGAAATCAAAATATTCGGACAACCAGATTGTCTCGATCCTCAAGGAGGCCGAGGTCGGCATCCTAGTCAAGGAACTCTGCGCAAGTACAGCATCTCAGATGCCACCTTCTACACCTGGCGGAAGAAGTACGGTGGCCTGGAGGTGGCTGAAGCCCGACGCCTCAAGGTTCTTGAAGAAGAGAATACCCGTCTGAAGAAGCTGCTGGCGGAGTCCATGCTCAATCAGGAAGCGCTCAAGGCTGCTCTCAACCGAAAGTACTAACTGTCGAGAACAAGCGCGAGGCCGTGCGAACCTTACAGTTGGAAACGACTATCTCGGAACGTATGGCCTGTTCACTCGTCGGATTATCCCGCGCATCTATGCGATATCAGTCCCGGAGGATCGAGTGCACCAGATGCTGCGCAGGGAGGGCTTACAGGTGAATCACAAGAAGGTCTATCAGTTATACAGCGAGGCGGGACTTAGGGTTCGCAAGCGTAGGCGTAGCAAAGGCACTATGGTTGAACGACAGCCTCTGCTACTTCCAGAGGCTCCGAACCATACCTGGTCGATGGACTTTGTAATGGGTGCTCTGGCCAGTGGCCGCCGTATCAAATACCTGACGATCATCGATGACTTCACCAAGGAGTGCCCCGACATCCCGGTGGCCAATGGCATATCGGGGCCACAGGGTGCACGGACGCTAGATGCCATTGCCTCGTTTCGTGGCTATCCTAAGGCCATCAGGACGGACCAGGGACCGGAGTTCACCAGCAAGGTGCTCGACCAATGGGCATACTACAACGGCGTTGAGTTATAGCTGATTCAGCCAGGAAAACCGATGCAGAATGGTTACATCGAGAGCTTCAATGGCAAGTTTCGAGATGAATGTCTCATCCGCTGTCAGTACGGCCGGTGGAAAGGGCGACTTCTACGCACTACACCGGCGAGCCGCTGGAGCTATCTTGATTTCATTTCTTTTCATTGCATTTTACCGCCAGCGGTGGAGATTTATTACTCCGCCACATCGAACAAGTCTCGAAAATTCAAATACTTAACTAAGTAGTTGACGCTTAACCCAACAATAAGGAAATCCCCAAAAAGCCCGGCGATCACTCCTCCCCACGCCTGCCGGTTTTGCGCTTTTCCTTAGCCAGTGAAATCGGAAAACACCGCAAATCCTCGCCAGCCGTGAGCTGTAGCGATTTTCAGGATTTCACAAATTGAAGAAAAATGAAGAGTTTTGAAAAGGTTTTTCACAGCCCAAAATAGCCTCAGGTCAGGGGCAACGGGGCTTTCCGGGGAATGATGGTGTTTTGCATTAAATTTTTTAGTAGATGAGCAGGCGTGGATTCAAGCGCTACAGGGAGGTCGAGGGGAGCTACCTCGTATCTGTCCGTCAATATGGGCGTAGACCTTTAACAGGCTGAAGCTGTGTGGACACATTGTGGACGCTAAAGCGAAAAAAGGCAACATCAAGCGATTGATGTTGCCTTTTTGACTTGTAACTCATTGAATTACAAGCATTTTTTGGCTCCGCCTGCTGGGCTCGAACCAGCGACCCAATGATTAACAGTCATTTGCTCTACCAACTGAGCTAAGGCGGATTTTCTTAGCAGCTTGGCTGTTCAGATGGCGCGTATCTTATAGAGGGGGGCTGGGTAGGTCAACTCTTTTTTTCAACTTTAACTCCTTGATTTGTCGATACTTTAGCCATTTTTAAGGCCACTCATCCAGGGGCAGGAAGAGCATATCGCTATCCCTATGGGGGACCTTCGCAACCTGTCTTTGTGGGAATTGTCGTCAAGGGGCCAGAAGGCCTACAATCCGGGACCGTATTTCCGGTGATCAGGCTGACACAATTATGGATTCGCGTCCTTTTCAAGTAGTTTGTAATTACACGCCTATGGGTGACCAGCCGTCCGCTATCAGGAGCCTGGTCGAGGGCATTGGGGACGGTCTCAGCCATCAGACACTGCTGGGTGTGACCGGATCTGGAAAGACGTTCACAATGGCCAATGTGGTAGAGGAGCTTCAACGGCCAGCAATCGTTATGGCCCACAATAAGACGCTGGCCGCTCAGCTGTATGGGGAGTTTAAGGAGTTTTTCCCCAAGAACGCGGTGGAGTATTTCGTCTCCTATTACGATTACTACCAGCCGGAGGCCTATGTACCCTCTTCAGATACTTTTATCGAGAAGGATGCGTCGGTCAACGAACATATCGAGCAGATGCGGCTCTCGGCCACCAAGGCACTGATTGAGCGCAGGGACGTGATTGTTGTGGCTACGGTATCTGCTATTTACGGCCTGGGTGACCCGGACAAGTACCTGAAGATGGTGCTTCACCTGGATCGGGGTGACTTGGTTGATCAGCGGACTTTACTGCGGCGCCTGGCGGAGCTTCAATACACTCGCAATGATACTGACTTTCGGCGCGCCACTTATCGTGTGCGTGGCGATGTGATTGATATCTACCCAGCGGATTCGGATTTGGAAGCGGTGCGGGTATCACTTTTCGATGAGGAGATTGAAGAGCTGACGCTTTTTGATCCCTTAACGGGGGAAATGCTCAAGAAGGTGCCCCGTATCACCATTTTTCCCAAGTCGCACTATGTAACTCCCCGGGAAACCATCCTTAAAGCTATTGATCAGATTAAGGAGGAATTGCAACAGCGTCTCGAACAGCTCCGCAAGAATGACAAACTCTTGGAAGCGCAGCGTCTGGAGCAAAGAACCCGTTACGATTTGGAGATGATGCAGGAGCTTGGCTACTGCAACGGTGTGGAAAACTATTCCCGCTATCTTTCCGGGCGAGCTGCCGGCCAGCCACCACCGACACTGTTTGATTACCTGCCGCACGATGCCTTGCTGTTTGTCGACGAGAGCCATGTCACGGTACCGCAGATTGGCGGCATGTACCGCGGCGACCGATCGCGCAAGGAGACTTTGGTGGAATATGGTTTCCGCCTGCCATCGGCGTTGGATAACCGGCCGCTGAAATTTGAAGAGTGGGAGAAGCTGTCGCCACAAACGGTTTTTGTTTCTGCCACACCGGGCCCTTACGAGCATGAACATGCTGGCGCGGTGGTGGAGCAGGTGGTGCGGCCCACAGGGCTGGTGGATCCGGTGGTGGAAGTGCGACCGGCATCCACTCAAGTGGATGACAGCCTGTCGGAAATTCGGCGGTGTGCCGATGCGGATCAGCGGGTATTGATTACGGTATTGACCAAACGTATGGCCGAGGACCTTACCGAATACTTGAGCGACAATGATGTTCGGGTCCGTTATCTGCATTCGGATATTGATACTGTCGAGCGTGTGGAAATTATCCGGGACCTGCGCATCGGCAAGTTTGACGTGCTGGTGGGTATCAACCTGCTACGGGAGGGACTGGATATGCCGGAAGTGGCCCTAGTGGCTATCTTTGATGCGGATAAGGAGGGCTTTTTGCGCTCGGATCGTTCACTGATCCAGACCATTGGACGCGCAGCCCGCAATCTCGATGGCAGGGCCATTCTTTATGCGGACAATGTTACGGATTCTATGAGGCGTGCACTGGATGAGACTAAGCGCCGACGGGAAAAACAGGTAAGTTATAACAAGGAGCACGGCATCACTCCCAAGGGTATTCGCAAGAGTGTCGCGGATATTATGGAGGGGGCGGTTGCCCCCGGCACACCGGGCCGAAGTCGACGCAAGGTTGCCGAAGACAAGGGGCGGTATGACGTGGAACCGCAGCCGCTCTCAGATCAGGAACGCTGGAACCGGATTGAACAGCTGGAAGAGCAGATGTACAACCATGCCAAGAACCTTGAATTCGAGGCCGCGGCCAAACTGCGAGACGAGCTGATTCGTCTGAAGGAGGAGGCGGGGCAGTAGGCATCGGACACTTCGACTATTGGGTGAATCCAGATTCACCGAGCGCCAGGCTTCGGGTTTGGCCCACTGGCCGGTGGAAAATCGGGGGCGAAAAGTCTTCCGCCCTTGTTGAAAAGGCCGGACTCTGGTGCTAAAGTTCGCGTCCTCTGCAGCCCCGCCACTTCCCGGGAGCGGTGAAGGAGACCCGTAGCTCAGCTGGTTAGAGCGCTGCCTTGACATGGCAGAGGTCAGCGGTTCAAGTCCGCTCGGGTCTACCATAGAGATCCGCGTTAAACATTTTGTAACTCTACTCAACCCCTTGATTTTACTCGATTTTATGTATATTTGCCCGAGTTAAAATGTCAAGCTCCCCCACTCGGTCGCCGGGTAGCCCCAACCTGTAGACCTGTTAATTTTGGTTGGGACATGGCTAGAACCTCTGCCTGTGATTCTGGTAACAAAGTGGATCTATGGCGCTTTCTGAGGAGTGGGGTCTGCTCACGTCGGAAGCTCGCCATACTGGATAAGGTACTCTATATCGCTCAAGTGCCAATGAGCGGTTTAACGGTTAGCCAAAGTTGGCTTGGGGGAGCTTCATAGTTGCCACAAACGATATATTAGATGTAGTAGTTCATACCTGATCTGACAGTTACCGGTTTTTCAGAAGCTGCTCTGTCAGGTCAGGCTCAGTTTACGAACTTTTCCATCCAGATCTTTTTGCCGTCCTCCAGCGTTTGCATTGGAGTTCGGCCACAACACTTCTTACCCTGGTGCGTGCGGTCATTATTGTAGTAAGCGAGCCATTCGTCCAGATCTGCCTGTAGCTCTTCGATCGACTCGTATATCTTGCGTCGTAATGAGGGCTGGTAGAATTCCTGGAGAATCGTTTTATGGAAGCGCTCACAGATGCCATTGGTTTGCGGGTGGCGAGCTTTGGCTCTCGTGTGCTCGATCTCATTCACACTCAAGTATAATTGGTAATCGTGCTGCTCCAGCTTCCCGCAGTACTCGGTACCACGGTCAGTCAGGATGCGTAGTACGGGCAGCTCCTGAGTTGCATAAAACGGCAACACTCGGTCATTCAGCAGGTCCGCAGCGGTGATAGGCGTTTTGGTTGTGTACAGTTTGCAGTGCGCCACCTTCGCATAGGTATCAACGTAGGTCTGTTGGTACACGCGGCCAACGCCTTTGAATGTCCCGACGTAAAAGGTGTCTTGTGACCCCAGATAGCCCGGATGCTGGGTATCAATCTCACCACAGGCTTCGTCGTCATGACGTTTGCGTTCCAGGGCCTGCACCTGGGACTCTGTCAGAATCAGGCCTTCCTCAGCCACTTTCGTTTCCAGTGCTTTAAGTCGAAGCTTGAAGTTGGCCAAATCGGGTCTTGGCCAGATACTGCGAACCCCACTCGATGAAACAAATACACCGCGCTTGCGAAGCTCATTGGACACTCGTACCTGGCCGTGAGCGGGCTCCTCAACGGCGTAAGAGAGCACCGCCTCTTCGATTGCGAGATCAACGCGGTTCTTGTGGTTTGGTACCCGTCGATTCTTCTCCAGCAGCGCATCCACGCCGCCACTGGAAACCGCCTCTTTGTACCGGTAAAAGGTATCTCGCGACACGCCGAGCATCTTTCAGGCTTTGGAGATATTGCCGAGTTCTTCCGCCAGATTGAGCAGCCCGGTCTTGTGTTTAATGATGCGATCATTAGTATGGATCATGGGGTTTATCCTTGGTTTTGGTTTCAGGTTTGGTCACCTTCATCAAAACCGGTAAACCCCTTCTTTTCAAGAGGATGTGTCAGATTTGGTCTGAACTAATTCATATTAGAAGCCCTGTTTGATTGATCAGACAGGGCTTTTTACTCTAGGGAACGTCTGAATAACTCAACAATCGCTACGGCAGTATCAGTATTTTCTGGTGCGGGCCTGAATTTGACCAAAACAACTCTGAGATTGTTTGTTTTTTCACCTGGAATCTACTTCTCAGCAGATTCCAGGTGCACTGGCCCTAAGCCAGAAGATATTTTTGACTGCGAAGCAGGTTTGACAGACCAGCTAGTGGGCCATGCGGAAAATAAGGTTACGTAATTTGATTTCATGTATACTTGCCCCATGGATACTCCTGGCGTTTTTACAATTACCGCTCATGATGCAGCGATCCTGGAAAGCTGGATTCGCAGCACCTCGCTTCAGCAGGGTCAAATTACCCGAGCGAAGATTATTCTGGCTCTGTCGGAAGGCATGCCAGTGATGGACGTGGCTGCGGCCCAGCGCGTGTCTCGCAAGACAGTCCACAAGTGGAAGACGCGCTTTATCGAATCGGGCCCGGAGGGTTTGCTTGACCAGGCAAGGCCAGGGCGACCGTCGGTAATTGACGCCGAAATTGTGAACCGTGTTCTCACATTGACGACGAGCCGCATTCCTCATGAGTCCACTCACTGGAGTGTCTCGTTGATGGCGAAGTACGCCGGTGTTACCACATGGCAGGTTAGGCAAATCTGGAACGCTGCAGATCTGAAACCACACCGACTCAGAACCTTCAAG
>NZ_JBFRBC010000024.1:0-55136 GCF_040932045.1 Microbulbifer sp. TYP-18 | reverse complement strand
TGGTGGTACAACCTCGGAGTTAAGTGGCGGAAAGTTTGCCAATGGTGCCATTACGGCTGCAATGCAGTATGTGATGAATTGGCAGGGAGGGGGTGAAAGTGCACAAAAGGGGGTCACTAGAGAGTGGGCGGAAAAAGAGCTGGCCTTAATGGATGCATGGTTGAAAGAGAATTATGAGGGTTTTCCTGATACTAATAATTTCCTTATAAGAATTAATTCTCCGGTTGATATGGCGTTGCCACCAAATATCAATATTCTTGAGATGAATGTAAACGAAAGGATATTTCAGGATCAAGCTTTTCATGAAAAGCTTCATGTTTATATTTTTAATGAAATAGGGTCGGGGACGTATTTCTTTTCATCTAATATAGGCCAAATCCATGCTTGGATAAACGATACCGCACCGGACCTAGGAAGGTTCTATCGTGGAGTAACTGTTAGGGGAGAAGTGATGCCGGATTTAAAATCTTACCCAAGGCCTCAATTTAACTATTTTCCCGAGGATTAGTTAGTGCAGATCAGTATAAAGAAAATTTCCATATACATACTCTTGATGTTGGTTTTTCTATATCTTCTATTCTTTTATTTTTCTGATTCAATCAATGAAATAGCTAAAGCTGGAATAAAAAGTGATTTAAAGATTATTAAAAAAGCTACGCTTCAATTCAAAAAAGATAGAGGGTTTTTTCCTAAAAATCTAGCACAATTAAAACCGTATTTTACTGCCATGCCCAGTGATCCATGGGGGGATGCTTATATATATACAGTGGGTGATGGCTGGGTTGAATTAAAATGTTGTAAAAGCAAGAAAATACAAGTAGATAGATTTGGGTCAGAGTGAAATATTGACACGATATTCCGCTTTCCATTATCACTTGGCGCCATAAGTTCAAACCCCCGGCAGAGTCCTTTGCCGGGGGTTTGATATTCTGAGAAGAGGCTTGTCAAGAAGCCTGTTTCTGCTTGATCAGTGCCTCCAGTATCTCTGAAATAAACCTTTGTTTGCTTCGAGGCATCAAGCCAATCTGTTCAATCTGACGCTGTAGCGTGGAGGCTGGGCCGCGCTTCTTTTTAGCTGCCGATGCAGAACCTTCAATCAGTTCCTCGAAAGATACTCCTAGCAGGCTGTTGATTTTGTCGCCCGGGAACATTGAGTTAGATACAATACGGAAAACGATAACCCACAGAGGATTTTGGTTCAGTGCGCGGTATGGATGTTTTTCAGGAGTCTCTTTTCACAACAGTGCAGTTGGAATCGTTTGTTCCAGCAGATCACCCACTGAGGCCGATCAAAGCGCTCCTGGATGAGGCGATGAAGAACCTCAACTGGCTCTTCAGCAGCATCTATTGCGAAACCGGCAGGGAGTCCATTCCGCCAGAACGCCTTATCAGGGCGCAGTTGCTCCAGGTGCTTTACAGCATCCGCAGTGAACGGCAACTGGTTGAACAGATCAACTACAACCTCCTGTATCGGTGGTTTGTCGGCTTAACGATTGATGACAACGTCTGGAATCACTTCACATTCAGCATTAATCGGGATCGGCTGCTGGAAAACGATGTGATTACGGAGCTGTTCGAAGAGGTGGTTGAGCTGGCTCGTAAACGCAAGCTTCTTTCCGACGAGCACTTCAGCGTAGACGGCACCCTGATTCAAACCTGGGCTTCGCAAAAGAGCTATCGCCGTAAAGATGACAATAACGATCCTCCTGCGGGCGGTGGTCGCAACCGCGAAGCGAATTTCCACGGTGAAAAGCGCAGTAACATTACCTACGAGTCGAAGACGGACGGTGATGCGCGGATGGCCAGGAAAGGCCCTGGTAAAGAAGCCAAGCTGTCGTACATGGGTCATACCGTGATGGAAAACCGTAACGGTCTGATTGTTAAGGCTGCGGCCAGTCTCGCTACTGGCAAAGCTGAGCGGGAAGTAGCAGCGGGCTTGCTGGCGAANCTACAACCTCCTGTATCGGTGGTTTGTCGGCTTAACGATTGATGACAACGTCTGGAATCACTCCACATTCAGCATTAATCGGGATCGGCTGCTGGAAAACGATGTGATTACGGAGCTGTTCGAAGAGGTGGTTGAGCTGGCTCGTAAACGCAAGCTTCTTTCCGACGAGCACTTCAGCGTAGACGGTACCCTGATTCAAGCCTGGGCTTCACAAAAGAGCTATCGCCGTAAAGATGACAATAACGATCCTCCTGCGGGCGGTGGTCGCAACCGCGAAGCGAATTTCCACGGTGAAAAGCGCAGTAACGTTACCCACGAGTCGAAGACGGACGGTGATGCGCGGATGGCCAGGAAAGGCCCTGGTAAAGAAGCCAAGCTGTCGTACATGGGTCATACCGTGATGGAAAACTGTAACGGGCTGATTGTTAAGGCTGCGGCCAGTCTCGCTACTGGCAAAGCTGAGCGGGAAGTAGCAGCGGACTTGCTGGCGGAACTTCCCGGTATGAAGAAGCGCACGGTTGGTGCAGACAAGAACTATGACACCGCCGGGTTCGTGGAAGATTGCAGGGCCATGAATATGACGCCCCATGTTGCCCGGAATGACAATCGTATTGGAGGCTCTGCCATTGATGGTCGCACCAGCCGGCACGCTGGCTACCAGATCAGCCATCGGNGGGCGGTGGTCGCAACCGCGAAGCGAATTTCCACGGTGAAAAGCGCAGTAACATTACCCACGAGTCGAAGACGGACGGTGATGCGCGGATGGCCAGGAAAGGCCCTGGTAAAGAAGCCAAGCTGTCGTACATGGGTCATACCGTGATGGAAAACCGTAACGGTCTGATTGTTAAGGCTGCGGCCAGTCTCGCTACTGGCAAAGCTGAGCGGGAAGTAGCAGCGGACTTACTGGCGGAACTTCCCGGTATGAAGAAGCGCACGGTTGGTGCAGACAAGAACTATGACACCGCCGGGTTCGTGGAAGATTGCAGGGCCATGAATATGACGCCCCATGTTGCCCGGAATGACAATCGCATTGGAGGCCCTGCCATTGATGGTCGCACCAGCCGGCACGCTGGCTACCAGATCAGCCATCGGAGCAGAAAGCGGGTAGAAGAACCATTTGGCTAGGGCCTGTTAACACTAATTAGCCGGTCAGCGATCAGTGAAAAGTTGATGAAGAACTTAAAAACGACATCCAACTTGTCAAATCGACTAAATATTCTTCGGAAACCTTTCAAGCGGCGAAACAGACGCTCTACTTCATTTCGCTTTTTATACATCTCTTTGTCGTACTCCCAAGGTGTCAGTCGATTGACCTTCGGAGGTACGACAGGCGTCATACCTAAATCCAAAACGAGTTGTCGAGTGTCATTGCCTTCGTAGGCCTTATCCATGATGACGCTGGCACCTTCNCGGGTTCGTGGAAGATTGCAGGGCCATGAATATGACGCCCCATGTTGCCCGGAATGACAATCGTATTGGAGGCTCTGCCATTGATGGTCGCACCAGCCGGCACGCTGGCTACCAGATCAGCCATCGGAGCAGAAAGCGGGTAGAAGAACCATTTGGCTGGGGTAAGTCAATTGGTCTCATCAGGCAGATGAAAGTACGGGGTTTATCGAAAGTGAACAGTGTCTTTATGCTGACGATGATTGGCTGGAACCTGACTCGAATGAGGGCGTTACAGGGATAGTCCGTCTTGAAGGCGGGGAAAGCCCGCCGCCAAGGCCCGTAAGGGTGAAAAATGGCCTTAAATAGTCTATTTGGGCTGAGAATTCCAGATTCAAACGATCAACGTGTTCGAATCTGGGTGAAAATCAACAGCCTGCCAGTTCTATCTATTTGCAAAGACGAAGCTGGGCATAAAAAATAATAGGTTACATCACAGGAATTCCCATATTGAAACTAATAATCCAGATACCCTGTTATAACGAAGCCGATACATTGGCAATTGCTTTAAAAGCTCTTCCGAAGGCAGTGGCGGGATTTGATATAGTCGAATCAATCATAATTGATGATGGGAGTCAAGATGATACTATTAAAGTTGCTCGAGAGTGCGGTATTGATCATGTTGTTCGGCATACTCACAATCAGGGATTGGCGCGTGGTTTTATGACTGGCTTGGATGCTTGTTTGCGACTAGGTGCGGACGTTATTGTTAATACTGATGCGGACAACCAGTACAATGCAGATGATATCCCTGCTCTTACGAAGCCGATTTTGGCGTATGAAGCAGATATTGTAATAGGGGCTAGACCTATAGCGACAATTGATCATTTCTCTCCAGTTAAAAAGGTATTACAAAAGCTGGGGAGTTGGGTTGTGCGCGCAGCGAGTGGAACAGATGTGCCTGACGCGCCAAGTGGTTTCCGTGCCATGAGTCGGGCTGCTGCGCATCGTCTAATGGTATTTAGCGACTACACTTATACACTTGAGACAATTATTCAGGCAGGTCAAAAGAACATGGCAATCACCTCTGTGCCTGTCCGTGTGAATGGTGACTTGCGCCCATCGCGGCTCGTAAAGAGTATTCCCTCTTATATCAAGCGCTCTATTTTCACGATAATAAGAATCTTTGTAATCTACCGTCCCTTTCGCTTTTTTGGTGGGCTCGGCTCGCTAATATTTGGTGTGGGCGTTCTAATTGGTTTGCGCTTCTTGTTGCAATACCTGCAGGGCAATGGTGATGGGCATGTTCAGTCATTAATTTTAGCGGCCGCTCTTCTAATTATGGGTGCTCAGACTTTTCTCGTAGCGTTTTTGGCCGATTTATTATCTGCCAACCGAAAATTGATCGAAGACGTGAGAAGTAGCTTGAGGGCAGAGGTAGACACTGATGGCGTTTTAGAGACAGTAATCGACAGAGATCGAATTTATTCCACTCGGGTAGAAGCTGATGAGTTTTTGGAATCAGTAATTCGAAATTCTAACGATTTGTCCGGTGCAGCTTCGAGCCGGAAAACTCCCATGAGCAGTAATCCCCTAGCAAAAAAATCTGGTAGGTGAATGAGAAATTAACAATTAGCTCAAGTTGAGGGTAAAGAAGTTGGCAGCGGTTGGAAAATTAATTGATCGATTCCTAAAAAAGACGTGGTCCGAAAACGACATTAAAGCTTATGTTGGTGAGTACAAAAATGCATATTTGACTCATGCGACTGATCAAAGTATTCGGTCACGTGCCGCATCTGGCGGCACGACTAGTGCAATGCTGATTCATGGCTTAGAGGTTGGCGAGTATGAAGGAGTGGTCGTTTGCAATACTGTCCTCGAAGATGGCAAGGTGCGCGCGAGGTTTTCAATCGCAACTGATCGTGAGCAGGTTCTGAAAGCTCGAGGAAGTAAATATGTCGAATCTGACTTCCTTCGGGAAGTTTTGCCGTTGATACGCGCTTTCGACGGTCGCGTAGCTGTTGTAGGGTTGCCCTGTGATCTCAGTGGCCTCCAACGCCGTTGTGCAAAAGAACCAGAATTGGCAGCCAAGGTCATGCTGACTTTCGGCTTGGTGTGTGGCCATAATTCACGTAGAGAATTAATTGACGGAATTACGGAGCGACTTGAGCGTGAGGCTGGAAAGAAGCTTGTCGATTACCGTTTCCGGGTCGGCCATTGGCGTGGCCAGTTGGAGGCTGAGTTTGAAGATGGAGAAGTACTTGAAAAACCAACAAAGTATTTCAATGACTACCAAAATTTATTTTTTTTTAGTGAACGAAAATGTATGGCGTGCACTGATCATTATGGTTATAACGCAGATATTAGTATCGGAGATGTATGGCTCTTTCGCCTGAAGAAGGATCCTATTAAGCATTCAGGAATAATTGCTCGCAGTGATCGTGGGCAAGATGCATGCAATGGTGTTTTTGAATCGGGTAAGGTTCTTGCAAAAGAGCTGGATGTGAGAGACATTATGGATGGTCAGTCGCGGATCGGACCCTCACATTATAACGTCTCCGCTCGCCATAAAGCAGGTAAGCTGCTTGGCTTCAAGCTTAAGGACAGCGTTCGACGGCCAGTTTCTTGGCATTCCTATCTAAATGCACTGATCACACTTTGCAATATGCGACTCAGCGAGAGCAGCTGGGGGAAGAAGTTGATTTTTGCAACTCCCCGACAGATATTGAAATTCTATTTGTATTTAAAAAAAGCGTTGGAATCACTTTGATGAAGGAAGTTTCGATCGTTGCGGCAACATTTTATGGCAATCGAGGGGCTGAAGGCATGCTAAGCACCACGATTGGAAAATTAAGAGATGGATATCCGGGCGATCTTAGATTTAATGTATTTAGCTATTATCCACAGCGTGATCTGGAGTTGGTTAACGATGAACGGATATCGATATATTCATCAACCCCCGCGTACTTGGTTTTAGTACTGTTCCCGTGTTCTGTGTTGTTTCGGATTTTGGGTTTTTTTCGTTTTTATACTTTACAAAAAAGCTTGCCGAACTCAGTCCAAGCGTTGGCTCGTTCTGAGATGCTGGTTTGTCTGGCGGGAGTTTCTTTTGTCGAGGGGCGTGCGAAATTTCTTCCATTCAATATCGCCACAATTGTTCCAGCTATTTTATTAAACATTCCAGTTGTGAAGTTTGCACAGGCAATGGGACCATTCAGGTCACTGGTTAATCGCTTAGCTGCAAAGCTTATTTTGGGACGTTGTCGTCAAGTCTTTACCCGTGGCGAGGAGACTCATGGCTACTTGCATAGTCTTTTTCGCGATCGGCCGTTGTATCAACGAGCGGATGACGTGGCTTTTTTGTTCGCCAAGGAATACTGCATTAGCAGTCCGGCTCCTGGGCTGGATCAGCGTTTGGATCGGTTGCAGGTTTTGAGGGCCGCTGGACATAAAGTTGTAGGGGTATGTCCTAGTGTGGTTATTGCGAAGCGAGCTGAGGCCGCCGGCTGGGATTATCGACTACGTATGCTGGAATTAATCAATGGATTGACTCAACGTGGATACGTTGTGGTTCTTTACCCTAATGCCACTCGAGGCGAGGATATGGATAAAACACATAACAACGATTTGCCGTTGTTGGCCGCCATTGCTTCGGGACTTACTCAAGAGGTTAAAGAGAAGGTTGTTTATTTCATTGACTCATTAAACATAGGCCAAATTCATCGAATAATTAGTGCCTGTGATGTACAAGCAGTTTCTCGCTTTCATGCAATGGTTGCATCGCTCGCTTCTGGGGTTCCAGTCATGGTGATTGGTTGGAGCCACAAATATCTCGAAGTCATGGAGCGATTTCGGCAAGGAGATATGGTTCTTGATTACACGGCTGGTAGTGTAGAGCCTGCCCTGAATTGTATTGAAAAACTGTTGTTCGAGTGTCGTACTCGAATAGACCAGATTACTGCTGCTCTCCCCGAAGTCCAGCAGATGTCAAATATGCAGTTACAATATCTCCTAGAACTATTAAAGAGTAAAGAATGAGTCTTGCGCGGCTAAAAAATATTTGCAAATTCATATGGATTCTAGCGGTGTTCGTATTTGCGACGCTATACATTATCGATAAGAAAGCAGAGATCGCTCAGATGTTGGCTGCTCTGCCATTGAAAACCTTGTTCATCGCAGGTGTGCTAGTGATTGTCGGTAAATTATGCCTAGTCACTAATATGCAACAGGCGGCAGGAAGATTTTCAATTAGTTTAGGGTGGGGTGACTGCTACCGGATCTACAATTTGACTCAACTCGCTAAATACATACCGGGGTCAATATGGCAATTTGTTGGGCGTATCTCAATTCTTCGGGACCGTGGAGTTCATTCTAGCTCTATTCGTGATTCCTTGCTGGCTGAACATCTCTGGGTGATTGGTTCAGCCGGATTGTTGGCAATTGCCTTATTTTTTTTTAACCTCCCTGTCTTTTTGGCAATATCGCATGTTAATACTGGGGTAGTATCAAGTTCGACTGCTTCTATGATTGTAGTCACATTGATCGCACTCTTCTTGACTTTTCTATTGTCGAGTAAGCGGTTTCGGTGCTGTTTGCGTCGCTTCTCCCCCCCACACGAATTAGTCCCGATACTGCTGTTGACATGGCTATTTTTGGGGGCTTCGTTCTGGGTGACTCTGGGACCCTATACAGATTCTCATCCCTCGCTGCTATATGTTGTCGGGGTTTACTCCATGGCTTTCATCACGGGCTTCCTGGTCCCGTTCGCACCAGCGGGGCTAGGAGTTAGAGAGGGGGTACTTATTTTGGGGGTCATTTCTTTTGTAGGTGAGGATATCGCTTTGATGTTAGCTGCGATGAATCGAGTAATCTATTTCTTCGTCGAGATTGGGCTTGCCTCTCTTTGTGTTCGTTGGCGCATAGCAATACCAAATGTGATCAAAAAATAATCAATTTTCAGCTCAAGAAGTGGTTTTAGCCTCGTCTGTCATTCGACTCATAATTCTTCGTCAGGCATAATTCCTCGCTAGTAAACTAGGCAAGTTTTGTGCGTTGTTCACAAAGTAAATCTTGCGCAAGGTGAAACGCTCAAGAATATGGGCCCAAGTTTGGGTACCATGGGGGAACGGTGTCGGAGTTTCAGAATATAGGCCTGATAGGCAGCACCGAAAATGATAGTGGTGTAATTTTACTCAAACGCCTTATAGCGTTTTTGGAGGAGGAGAATCTCGCCGTTTTACTAAAAGAAACTGCTGGTGCTGTTAGTAATCATCATTCACGGATGGCGTCAAAAGACAAGCTCGGCGCACCCTGTGATGTCGTAATCGTGGTGGCGACGATAGGTCCTCGTGGCCGACCGGGCTCTGGATAAATTCAGTACTCCCCTCATCTGTATCAATTGCGGCAGCTGGGGGTTCCTTACTGATATCACGTCGAATAAAATCGAGCAAGAAGCAGTCGAAATTTTGACCAGTAAGTCATTGGTAGAGAGCCGCTACCTGTTGGGTATGTTTGTGACCCATACCGGCCAGCCGGTCGGAAGAGGCTCTGTACTGAATGATGTGGCTATTCCTCCGGGTGAATTCATTCGGAAGGTTGAATTTGACCTTTTCACTGGCGGTGAATGTTTACATACCCAGTGCTGTGATGGATTGATCACCCCAACTCCGGTTGGTTCAGTAGCTTACTCTCTCCAGAGTGGGATCGATCATGCACTCTAAACTTGATGTTAATGTGTTTGTCCCGCTAAATCCGCACATCTGCAATCGCCTACCAGTTGTGCTGGAATGGAGCAGTGGCAGCCAAGAGCCTTGAGTTCAAGACCGTTGGGAAGCCTAAGGTTGCTAGATTACACGTGACTTGTGATGGCGATGACCAAGTGAATACGGAGCTGGGAAATATCGTGTTCCTACAAAAAGGCCCAGAGGCTGATGTTGGTCCATCCGATTGATCGCAATTTTTACGAGACTTGCCGTTCAAAGCTGAATTGCCAGGTAGGCTGATTAAAGGGTTTGAAGATTTAAGGAAGCATTATGAAAAAAGTCCTTATCGTGTTCGGCACACGGCCAGAGGCGATAAAGATGGCACCGTTGGTGAAGGCATTTGCCAAAAATCAGAGTGCAGATTGCAAGGTGTGCGTGACCGCTCAGCATCGTTCGATGCTAGACCAGGTGCTGACACTTTTCGACGTAACTCCCGACTGGGACCTTGATATTATGGAAGCAAGACAGGACCTGACTGACGTAACGAGCAGGATCCTATTGGGTCTCAGGCCAATCCTTAAGAATTGGTGCCCGGATATAGTTCTTGTTCACGGAGACACGATAACAACTATGGCAGCATCGCTGGCCAGCTATTATGAGAAAATCCCCGTGGGTCATGTTGAAGCTGGATTGCGCACTGGTAATATCTACTCACCCTGGCCTGAAGAAATGAACCGAAAAATTAGTGGCGCTATTGCGACATATCATTTCGCGCCCACTATTAAAGCAAAAGAAAATCTTTTGCGTGAGGGCGTTCACAATTCCGCTACCCTGGTGACCGGCAATACTGTCATTGATGCTCTGTTTGGTGTTCTATCAATTATCAAGAGCGATGTGATTCTTGAGCAGAAACTGTTGGGTGAAATGCCTTTTCTCAAAGAAAATAGGCGCATTGTCTTGGTGACGGGTCATCGTCGGGAGAACTTTGGTAATGGTTTCGAAAATATTTGTACGGCCATTCGCAAGATTGCCTTGTCGAATCCAGATGTACTCGTCGTATATCCTGTGCACCTTAACCCCAATGTCCGGGAGCCTGTGAACCGCATTCTAACTGATGTTGAAAACGTCTTATTAGTTGAACCCCTAGAGTACCTTCCGTTCATTTACTTGATGAGCCGCTCGTACCTGATCTTGACCGATTCAGGCGGTATTCAGGAGGAGGCACCATCTTTAGGAAAGCCTGTACTGGTGATGCGTGATACAACTGAGCGCCCAGAAGCTGTAGAGGCCGGAACCGTGAAGCTGGTGGGGACGGATTGTGGTGTGATTGTTAATGAAGTTGCGAAGCTGTTGACCGATACAAACCAATACAGCGCGATGTCCGAAGCTCACAACCCTTATGGTGATGGGGCGGCATGTGATCGAATTGTGAGTTATACCGTAGCTCTGGAAATGACCAAGGCCACTGAAGAGTTGCATAATAGTTAATTGGAATTTGGCAGGAAGTATGAAGAAGTTTGAATCATTGACAGTCATGGGGCTTGGCTATATCGGTTTGCCCACCGCAGCAGTATTTGCATCCAGAAAAATCAGAGTTTGCGGTGTCGATGTCAACGAAAAAACAGTCTATACAATAAATAAAGGTGAAATTCATATCGTTGAGCCCGACTTGGATATTGTTGTTCGCTCCACTGTGACCGAGAATTATCTTCGGGCTTCACTGGAGCCCAAGGAGGCAGATGCATTCATTATTTCGGTGCCCACACCGTTCAAAGATGAACACACTCCCGACCTCTCATATATTGAAGCCGCAGCAACAGC
This sequence comes from Microbulbifer sp. TYP-18, assembly GCF_040932045.1. Taxonomy (NCBI): domain Bacteria; kingdom Pseudomonadati; phylum Pseudomonadota; class Gammaproteobacteria; order Cellvibrionales; family Microbulbiferaceae; genus Microbulbifer; species Microbulbifer sp. TYP-18. The sequence continues at coordinate 44,279 of NZ_JBFRBC010000024.1, read as the reverse complement.
AATTTCTCCAAAGCTGAAGAAAGGGGACCTTGTGATTCTTGAATCCACTTCGCCAGTTGGGGCAACTGAACACATGGCGAAAGGAATCGCAGGATTCCGCCCCGATCTGAGAATTCCCATTGAGAACCGCTCTGAAGGCGAATTCGATATTTTTGTTGCCCATTGTCCTGAGCGAGTATTGCCTGGTCATGTCATGCGCGAATTGGTGGAGAACGATCGCATCATTGGGGGTATGACAAAGCAATGTGCTGAGATTGCCAAGAGCCTATATGAGGTTTTTGTTGAAGGGGATTGTCTTCTGACGGATGTACGCACTGCTGAAATGGCAAAACTAACTGAGAATGCGTTCCGGGATGTGAACATCGCATTCGCCAATGAATTATCTATGATTGCTGACAAGCTCGATATCAATGTCTGGGAATTGATTAACCTGGCAAACAAACATCCGCGGGTCAGCATTCTTCAGCCTGGATGTGGTGTAGGTGGACACTGTATAGCTGTGGATCCCTGGTTTATCGTCAGTGCCGCGCCGGATGTAGCAAAGATTACTCATGCTGCCAGGAAAGTTAATGACTCCAAACCTGAGTGGGTGATCAAAAAGGTGAGGGAGGCGGCATCTTTCCTATCAAAGGAAAACTCAGTGGACACCGCGGCTTCAATTACTATTGCCTGCTTTGGCCTCGCTTTCAAGCCAGATATCGATGACCTTCGAGAAAGCCCCGCCTTGGAAATCACCAGGCGGTTGGCGGAGGAGCACCCTGGCAGAGTTTTGGCGGTAGAGCCGAATATCGAATCTGACAAGTTCCCCGACTCGGATCACGGTTTCAATCTCGTGAGCTCCGTCAAGGCTCTTCAGGAAGCGGATATCCTTGTGATGCTGGTGGACCATAAAGAATTCAAGGCCATCGATAGAAGTAGCGTCATCAGTAAACAGATTATCGATACGAAGGGGCTATGGACATAAACACTGAAGAGTTAACTCAGACGCTGTCCGGTGGGGGAGAAGAAAAAACCTCCTTGGCGATCAGCAACAGTTTAAGCACACAAGTAGCCTCTATGACTGAAAAGCTTAAGGAACTGGAAGCAGACTACGTTTATGCGACCGAAAGAGTAACCGAATTGGAATGTATGAAATCGAAGCTGGAGAAAGAGCTCGAGTCAGTAAGAGCTGAGCACAAACAGCAGCTAGAAGACTTTCGGCAGGCGTATGCCCGTGAGCTAGAAAGGGTGAAGGCGAGTGCGAGGGGCGAGCGCTCTAACCCTAAGCTGAGCGCAATTTGGGAGGAGTTGACCCGGGTCGAACGTCAAGTATCCAACTTTGAACAGTCTGCCTCCTACCGTTTGGGTGATCTGTTTGTTAAGCATCGCCATAGTCTCCGGGGCTTGGTCAGCCTTCCCTATAAAATTTGGTGCCTACAGCGTGAGGTAAGGCGGGAGCGTTCGCTTGATGAGCCTGTCAAACACTCGGCTTTGCAGAAGTACAGTGTGTTCAAACTGCAGATTATCTATGCTCGATCTGGATGTGAGGCTGCGGAGGAGTACGTCACGAAGGTTTGTAATAGGCCTGAAGAGTTTGCCAAAGCACTTGTCGAATTGGCAAAACTCGAGCTAAAGGTGAATCTCACACGTGCAAAAGCAATTGGTTGTAGGGCGGTCGACGCTGACCCGGGGGTGGCCAGGCGAGCATCGTTTGCATCGTTTCTTTATGAAGCGGGAAGCATTGCAGAGGCGTATAAGGCTTTAAGTGCCTTGCCATTTTCAGAGCGCGCCTCCTTGAAGTATCAAGCGAGCCAGATAGAGGGCGCCTTCAAGCTCAAGAATGCGACAGATTTGATACCTGAAAGAGCACCAACATCTGCCTATGATCCTGTGGCGCGCCGAATTCTTTATGTCGCGGCCTCGGTGCTACCATATCACGTTTCTGGCTATACGACTCGCACTCAGAATGTTTTGTCTGCAATCATCCGTAAAGGCTGGGAAGTCAAGTGTATAGCAAGGCCTGGTTATCCCTTAGACCGGCCTGACGCAAGAGAAGTCGAAGTGGGGAATGAGTACGAATTGGATGGTGTCAAGTACAGGCTTCTAGGCGGAAAGGAAAGAAACAAGGTCGACTCTGAGCAATACCTGCTTTTGGCTGCCAAGCAAATTGCAGAAGAAATTCGCGCGTTCAAGCCAATGGTAGTGCATGCCGCATCGAACTATGAAACTGCACTGCCTGCCCTGATTGCGGCTAGGCAACTTGGTATTCCCTTTTATTACGAAGTGAGGGGGCTTTGGGAATACACGGCGGCATCAAAACGGGCGGGCTGGGAAACAACCGAACGCTTCGCCCTGGATAGAAAGCTGGAGTCTCTTGCGGCACAGCATGCAGAGGGCGTGTTCACGCTGACTAATGCAATGGCAGACGAATTGGTAGCTCGAGGGGTGACTCATGAGTGCGTACAGCTGCTGCCCAACGCAATAGATCTTCAGAAGTTCCAGAGCCGCCCATACAACAAACTACTGGCAAGTAAGCTTGGTATCAAGCGGGACGATTATGTCATAGGTTATATCGGCTCTTTGGTTGGCTATGAGGGGCTGGACGACCTGCTGGTTGCCGTGTCGATGTTCAAAGAAACAATGTCAGAGGTGCAGTTGGTAATCGTCGGAGCGGGTGCAATCATGAATGATTTACAATGGCAGGTGCAGCAGCTTGGTATCGACAAAAATGTGCACTTTGTAGGCCGGGTGGCGCCTGATTCGGTGCAAGAGTACTTTTCAATCCTCGATGTAGTTGCATTGCCTAGAAAAGATATTCCCGTTTGTCGGCTGGTTTCTCCACTCAAACCCTTGGAGGCGATGGCAATGAGAGTGCCAATGGTGGTGTCCAGTGTGAACGCATTGAGCGAAATGGTGAAACATGAGCAGACCGCGCTGATTCACCAATCTGAGGATCCCGCAGACCTCTGCAGGTGCCTGAAGCGACTGGCAGATGATTCACTACTTAGAAAAAACTTAGCTGAAAATGCTTTTCAGCATGTTCACGACAATAGAACATGGAGTCAAGTTATCGGAGTTGTAGTTGAGGCTTACGAACGATACCAAAAGGTTTAGTTCATTACACATTTTCCTTGGGCCTAATTCGTATAGAGATTGTTAGAGCTGTTCGAGTGCATAAGTACGCAGAAATTGTCACTATAATCCCTAACTCGCTAGTGGCTGAGGTCGATAAAATTCCGATTGGTAGATGGACAATGAGGACTTGCCCTGAGATCGTATTGGGAAAAATGATTCCTTGGAGAATAGCTGCTCAAGATAAGTGCCCTTCGAATTTTCATATCCATAGTTGGGGTATGTTGAGCTCATTGTTGGTAATGTATAGCAGTAACGACGGCTTAAAATATTTTGCGCCTTTATTTCGAGTTTTCTTAGAAGGGGTAACCACTTCGCATCCTCCCCTGGTTTATATTGGAAGTGATCTATATTGGAAGAGTCTGGGATGGCCAGTATGACATGGTATCATGTGGCTGTTAGCCTGAGGGTCTATCAGGTTACGTATTGTATTTTGAAGCGCGCCTTTGGGCACTGCTACGGACCAGATACTGAGCTGAATCTACTTTGGAATTGCCTGAATATGTATAGTTCGAACTTAGCGAACGGTGAGAATATTAAGTTTCACAACAATCGCGATTGTTTCAGGTAGCGAAAAATTGGCGGTAAGGTGCCGCAAAGCATGTTGGGTTGTGCGTCGAGATAATTTAGATGAATCTAAGTCGCTCCGATGGGAAAAATGTTCATTTACCGTTAGATGAGAGCTGGTAAAATGTATGCTAAGTACTGAAGTAGTTAATCTTCAAGATGGTTGTAAGGGGAAAGCGTCAAGTCAAGGTGCTTTTAATTCCACGAGGTTTAGGTTTTCAGTAATCGTTCCTGTTTATGACCAGTGGAATTTAGTGGGGCATCTGCTAGCTCGTCTTGAGAGACAGACATTTCCCAGGCAAAAGTTTGAGGTCATACTAGTAGATAATGGCTCAGAAAAACCCATTCCAACTTATGAAGCTAACCTGAACCTTCGCCTTTATGAGTGCTGCGAGCCAGGATCGTACTCTGCGCGCAGTCTGGGTGTGATGCACTCTCAAGGAGAGTGGTTGGCCTTTACTGATGCCGATTGTCTACCTGAGTCAGATTGGCTAGAAAGGATTAATAATTCGATATCTCGATACAACGATGAAAAACTTTTAGTCGCAGGTGATGTAGAAGTGGCGTCCTCAAGGCAATGTCTTTCAGCCTATGAAATTTACGATATCGTTAAAGGGATATGTCAGAGTAAATATGTGGAAAGAGGATATGCAGCCACTGCAAATTTGACAATCAGTAAGAATTTTTTTTTGGATGTCGGGGGTTTTAATACATCCCTCTTTTCAGGGGGTGATGTCGATCTGTGTGGCAGGGCTGCTGCGGGTGGAGCTAGTTTGATTTTTTTAGAAGAGGCAAGAGTATATCATCCCGCGCGCTCCACTTGGCAGGAAGTTAAAGTAAAGGCTCGTCGAATTAAGGGGGGAGAAATTAATCGCTCCACAGGTTTTGGATTGCTTATGGTTGTTGTTAGGTCAATTATGCCTCCGGTTAACGCGATTGGAATTCTTCTTAGAAGAAAGAGGCACAGAGTAAAACATAGATTTATTGCAGCAATTATACAGCTTAGAATTTATGGTGTTGAGTTAATAGAGCTGATTAAGATTCTCTGTAAATTCCCCGCGGAAAGAAGGTAAGGGGTCAATTAAATATGAGCCTTAAGCGTCTTATAGCTGATTTTTTAGCTTGGTACAAAATAGTATTGCTTGCTTTCTATAATGTAAAGCGACTGTCTGGTATTTCAATCGTTTGTATGTCATTAGCGTCTAAAGTATTTACGTTGATGGCATTTCTCTTGCCTCTTAAAATTATCATAATGGCAGGTTCTGATGGAATTCCTAAATATTTTAGTGGTTTTATAGAGTATCAGAATAAGGGCGAGTGGATCTTATTGCTCTCTGTGGCGGCGCTTGGGTTTTATCTCATCTGCCTAGTACTGGATGTTATTGTTGATGCAGAAACCACCTCTGGAGCTAGAAAATTCGTTGCTACGATCGGCAGCCAGAGAGGGGTGATGCCGGAACTTGCCAAAGTCAAGAATTATTACTCCTTGATATGGCAAATTTTGACTGATGCACTTTTTGTTGTGGCTTGCCTTATTACTATTTCCTTACTTAATGGAACTTTATTTCTGGTTTTGTTTTTGTTGGTTTTTCTAGAGTTCTGGGTAACTTCCGCCCTTTTCCGTAAAGCCATTCCCGGGATCAGTTCTCGGTTAGGGAAATGGCTGTATTCCGATATCAAGGGTTATCTAAATATATTTGTTTCTCTCAATTTTTTGCTGGCTTTTGCGACAATAGTTTCACCATTTTTATTTGGTCTAGAGGCGGATGTTTTACTCTCTATAGCAAGCCTTATACTTTGCAGGCATTTATTGACAGCATTGGGGCAACTGATAAGTGTGGGTGTGAGGTTAAGTCGATCTCGAGATCGAATAGAAACGCTGGCTTATGAACTACGTAGCCCTTCTGACGGTGTAGAGTTATCAGCAGAAAGGAATCTTGTCTTTTTGTCAGACCAGGAGCGGCGGAAAACATGGCTGTGTGAAATATTAAATGGAGCGGGATGCTCTCCTAATTCTATTGAGTCTGCTTGGGTGGATTTTCATATTCAGAAAATTTATGTTTTCTTGGTGCGTACATTACGAATAGATTCCGCTCATGAGCATTGTTTTCAGGTTCAAATTTTTGATTCTACCCGTAAACAGTTATATCGTAATGAATATGGACTTTTTAATCTTGTCGATAGGCGAGAGCTTAGCGCTCCTAACCGCATCAGGTCAGCTGACGAGATTGGGTTTTGCTACCAAGTTTTGGAAGTTGGAAGCGGTAAATTCGTTTCAAAAGAAGAATGGCGCCTCTCATTTAAGAACGTTCTGATCCAGCATTGGTCAGTGGAACCACCGGAAAAGCTGGTTTCGCAATTCTCAGGCAATACTCAATTGATTCAAGAGAAGTTCTCTGATCGATTTTTCAGTTGTCTTGAGCTCGCCGTGACATCTGAATCCGAGAGCTCTAATTTGTCCAGATTTTTCTCGTATCTTCCCCGCATTAGGGAAATTTTATCTGCTGTTCCATTATATGTGTACAACCAAGACGTCAGGCTTGGCAATGTTTTTTATTCCGAGGACGACAGTCGCTATTACGTAATGAGTTGGGGGCGATGGTCACTGGATCCAATCGGGGCGATGTTGCCAGGAGGAATTTCCTTGATAGAAATTAACGAGATGATTTATCAGGCAAGACAGGGCAGAGGTGATATGCCCAGTGATTTTGACGCTACTCATATTAGCTTTGTTGCTAAGTTATACAAAGTTGTAAGTTGGGTGAAGTCTGGAAAATATGGTGCTGCCCTCGAAGCCCTGCAGACGGTTTTAGAAAGTCCTCTCATTCTGACGACAGCTTCAGAGGTCGTATGTGAGTAAGTTTGAATTAGGAAAATCCGCTGCAGTAACCTTGAAACTAGCATTGCGCAATCAGATTTATGGAAAGAGACGCCCTCTTTTTAACGATATGATGGCTAAAGTTAATGCGGCTCCCGTGAGAACGTGTTCAGGTTTTTCTATAATTTACTGCCGTATGTTTAAGGTTATTTCCAAGCGTCTCTGTTTTCATAACGCGAAATTCTCGGGATTTGCCAACTCTATATTTATTTGGCCCAGGTTTTGTGGCTCTGGAACGCAATTAGCAGGGCGGGTTTTTAAATTTCTAGAGTGCGAGACAGCAACATATAAAAGAAAATTAGGAGTGAGTAAAAGATTTGTTTCGAAGTCACTGTATCGTGAGTGTTTCGTGAGGGGAAGGCTTGCATGTCGCTAATACGTAAGCTGCTTGTAACTATTCCCGGTGCCCGTGCTGTAAAACAAATTGTTACTGATAGAATTTCCGGTGCAAAGCGCACCACTTGCTTTCCAGCGAATCGTCAACGCAATATTTTACAGCGACAAGTCGACTTGATTGCTTCAGCGCAATGGACTGGATCCGGTCAGGTCCTTCCAGATAGTTTTGTTCTGTACAGAATTATTGGTAACGACCTGGTTCCGCGACATGCGAAGGGTCAGTCAAAAAAAAATTTGCAGTTCATATTGCAGCATGAACCCGAACTTCCGGGTTGTGAAAAGCGGTTTATTGTGAATCGGATAATTGATCCTGGTGAAGAATGCCAGATCCTTGACTTGCTCAATGCGGCTGGACACCCATATCTACACCTGCCTTTCGATTGGGATGAGTACGCGAACATTGGTTGGGATATTGAGGGTGTGCCAGCCGGCTTTGCACCTTTCTCAGTTCGCCGGTCAGCACTCCCGAAGGCCTCCCAAGTGTCGGCCTATCTGCGTTTGTACCGCCTTAAGAATAACTATGTGATGAACAACAACGGAGCGAGAAACCTGGCGCTACATGACGGCAAAAGACGCGCCAATTGGGTTCTTCCGTGGGACGGAAATTGTTACTTGACGACTGCTGCATGGGAGGAAGTCCGCGCTTCAGTTTTGTCGAACAGCTGTGTTCCGTACCAATTCGTCCCGATGGCCCGAATCTTGGATAATCAGAACCTGCTAGAAGAAAATTATCGGCCAGAGGCTGTGGAAGAACCTCAGATGATATTCCGGGCTGACTCGGCGGAAGAATTTGATCCGGGCTACTGTTATGGGAGGCGCTCCAAAGTTGAGCTGTTCTGGCGACTGGGCTACCCGGGGCAATGGGATTACTGGCCAATAGAGCCCTGGGACTTCCCATGCCCTGGATATTCTGCGGATATGGGAAAATATGCCGAGGGCGGATGGGTTGCTCGTTTGTATTCCGGGAAGGCAGAATTTGAGAAACCGCGTGACCATAAAGCCTGGATTGGTCGTGACGAGGCTCGCACTGAAGCAATCGCAAACATGCTCGACATGCTCGATGCTCGAGTCTTCGATAACAGGTTGGATCCGGAGTGCCCTATTTATATTCCCAGAAAGGTTGGTATAGGCGATTCCTCGCCAGCCAATGCTTATCTTGTAAAGGCCGTTGCTGAAGCCATTAAAAGGAGGCCTTTTTCCGTAATCGATAAGGTAACACTCCCACCTGGGGGCAGTGTCCATGACTATTGGAATTCTGCTCCCTACAATTGGCTGAACCCGCTAAAGATACTAGGTTTGTCCTGCGTTCGCCGTGATGGCCAACGTGTTCCGAGAACTCGAATGAATGAACCACTAAGTGACAAATACGATCGCACTCGTCTGCAATATATGTTCGATGATACCTATACAACGGCCATTGCCTGGCGCCAGTATGGGGACCCAGTATATGGAAGTCGCGGTGGAGAACTGATTCGGCACTGGTTCTTGAAACCTGAGACCGCAATGACACCACACCTGAAGTATGCGCAAGTTCGGCGCGGCCATAATCGGAATCGTGGTTCCAGCACGGGTATCATTGAATTCAAGGATCTTTACTACTTCTTGGATGCTGTACGAATTCTCAAGCGAGGGGGATTCCTCACTGGGGAGGAGTTGGTGGATTTCAAGGCTTGGCTGGTTGAGTATCTGGAATGGCTGCGCACCAGTGAACAAGGCATTGGGGAGCGGGCCGCACTGAACAACCACGGAACTTATTACGATCTTCAGATTGCCGCCATTTGTGCGTTCCTTGGTGAAGCCAAGCTACTTAGGGAGACATTACGGGATTCACGTATTCGGCTGCTTGCACAGTTTGACGCTCAAGGGGCTCAACCCCATGAGTTGAAACGGACGAACACGGCCCATTATTGTTGTTTCAACCTACAGGGTTGGATCCATCTGGCCCACATCGCGGAGTCTGTTGGTGAAGACCTTTGGAATTTCACCGGTGAGGATGGCCGTGGCCTTAAGAAAGGAATGGAGTGGCTGTTAGCGCGTTCCCGGAGCGCCTGGCCTTACCGCCAGATAGAAGACTTCGATAGTGAGCGCTTTCTTCCAATAGCCTACTGTTATCAGGAGAAATACGGCCATATCGCTACGGAAATTGTACCGAGTTTGCCGGCAGCGGCCAGGGTAAAGTCGAAATTCCATCCTCATGACGGAATCAGGCCCTACTGGAATCTTTTTATGCCCGATTCATCATGTGATGCCGTTTGTGGCTCTCAAGGGGAGGGAATCACGGCGTGACCAGAGTTGCGGGAATGATAGCGCTGGTCCCTGATCGGTTTGCCCTTTACCGTTACCCGGTTTTCCGCAAGATCAGTGAGGAGGGCCGGGGAGAGGGGCAGGTGGTGATATACGCCGACCCGCGAGAGGACTCATCCAATATCCGGCTGGCGCCCGTCGAGTACTGCAATCTCAATCCGAAAGAAGGCGGTATACGATGGGTTCCCATTCGCAGTCTCTATTTCCGCAAAATCTGCTTCTGGCAGACCGGGTTGCAGGCGCTTGTACTTTTCGGCCGATGCAAGGTGATTGTCTACTGGGGTGAGGCGCACCGTCTATCGACTTGGATGAGTGCTGTTCTAGCCAGATTGCTTGGAAAGCGGGTTGTTTTCTGGACTCACGGTATCTATGGCAATGAGGGAGCTTTAAAGCGGTTGATTCGTGTTTGCTTTTACCGACTTGCCGATGGGCTTTTACTCTATGGCCAGTATGGCAGACGGCAGCTTGAGCGAGCGGGTATACCGGCGGAACGACTCTGGGTCATCAATAACTCACTTGATGTGATGGCTCAGTTAGCGATTGTGAATTCAGTTGGGCGGAGCGAATTGAAGAGTCTTAGGAGAAACTACTGTGATGATTCCGAACGGTTGTTTGTATTTGTCGGCCGGCTTGAACCACAGAAGCGCCTAGATATGTTGGTGGAGGCCGTTGTATTACTCAATGAAAGAGGTGTTGCCTCAAGAGCCCTGATAATCGGAGACGGCTCCGAATACGAATCGCTTACCCGTCAAGCCCAGCGTTTAGGCGTAGAGGATAAGATAGTATTTTATGGTGAATGCTACGAGGATGCGCAGGTCCTTCCGATACTCAACATCGCAGATATTTGCGTGTCACCGGGAGAAATTGGCCTGACTGCAATGCATGCCCTTATAGCCGGAACACCAGTTATCACTCATGACGACTTCGCCAACCAGATGCCAGAATGCGAGGCCGTCAGGGTTGGTGAAAGTGGATTTTTTTTCTCCCGTGGATCTGTAAATGATCTGGTGGAAAAAGTGACCATCTGTCTCGAGGCACTGGATAAAGGCCAGATCACCCAGGAAAGTTGCCGTGGAGTGGTTGAAAAAGAATATACGCCAGAGTACCAGCGGTCGGTTTTTTACCGAGCCGTCGATCCGCTGCTGGGTTAAATGTTGATTTCATGGGCCTTGGCCCTGTATGGAGGAAATAGATAAATGCGGAAGGCATTGATTACTGGCGTTACGGGACAAGACGGCTCGTATCTCGCTGAGTTCCTGCTCCACCGGGGTTATGAGGTACACGGCATCAAGCGCCGCTCATCGTCTTTCAATACTGATAGGATTGATCATCTGTATCAAGACCCTCATGAATCGAACCGGAATTTTATCCTGCATTATGGGGACTTGACGGACAGCCCAAACCTGACTCGTATCCTGCAAGAAGTGCAACCTGATGAAGTGTACAACTTGGCTGCGCAGTCGCACGTCGCAGTTAGCTTCGATATGCCCGAATATACTGCCAATGTCAATGGGCTGGGCACTCTCAGAATTCTTGAGGCGATTCGGCTGCTAGGCCTACAGGATAAGACGAAGTTTTACCAGGCATCGTCGTCGGAATTGTATGGCCTTGTGCAAGAAGTGCCCCAGAGGGAAGCAACACCTTTTTACCCCAGATCACCCTATGCCGTTGCTAAATTGTATGCCTACTGGATTACTGTGAATTACCGTGAGGCATACGGAATCTATGCATGCAATGGAATTCTTTTTAATCATGAATCGCCTCGTCGGGGTGAAACCTTTGTGACCCGAAAGATCACTCGTGGGTTGGCTAATATAGCGCTAGGACTCGAAAAATGCCTTTATATTGGCAATATGGACGCGTTGAGGGATTGGGGGCATGCGCGAGACTACGTTGAGATGCAATGGTTGATGCTACAGCAGGATGAGCCAGAGGATTTCGTGATTGCCACCGGGCACCAATATTCAGTCCGAGATTTTGTCCGGATGGCGGCGGCAGAGCTTGGGATCCAAATCGAATTTACAGGCTCGGGTGTTGAGGAACAAGGTGTTGTAACAGGCATTCGCGGCGATATTGCCTCCGGTGCCCAGGTTGGGGATGTGGTCATTCGTGTCGACTCCCGCTATTTTAGACCCGCGGAGGTTGAGACCTTGCTGGGCGATCCGTCCCATGCCAGGAAAAAGCTCGGTTGGAAGCCGACGATCTCGATGGAAGAACTGATTGCTGAAATGATCGGTGCAGATCTGGAGCTGGCACGCAAGACTGCCCTCCTCAAGAGGGAGGGGTTTAATGTCTCTTTAAGCCAGGGAGATCGATGAGCTTGGGGACGCGTGTATATGTCGCCGGTCATCAGGGTATGGTGGGCGCTGCGATTTGTCGAGAGCTTGAGCAGCAGGGTTTTGAGAACATTCTAGTCCGCACAAAGGCGGAGCTTGACCTAACTAACCAAAGTGACGTCAGGACGTTTTTCGCCCAGGAGAAACCGGATATCGTTTACCTGGCCGCCGCAAAGGTGGGTGGTATCCATGCGAATAACACCTATCCCGCAGAATTTATTTACCAGAACCTTATGTTGGAGAGTAATGTCATCCACCACTCGCAACAGTTTGGGGTCTCCAAGTTACTGTTTCTCGGTTCGTCCTGTATTTACCCGAAGTTGGCCCATCAGCCAATCCGTGAAGGGGCCTTGCTCCAGGGTACACTGGAGCCCACCAACGAGCCGTATGCGGTCGCTAAAATAGCTGGGATTAAGCTCTGTGAATCATATAATCGGCAGTATGGAACCGACTTTCGCAGTATTATGCCGACAAATCTTTACGGGCCGGGAGACAATTTTCACCCAGAGAATTCCCATGTGATCCCGGCGTTGATAAGGCGCTTTCATGAAGCTAGGCTGTCACAGGCACCATTGGTGGAGATCTGGGGAACAGGAAAGCCCAAGCGGGAATTCCTGCATGTCAATGATATGGCTTCGGCTTGCGTCCATGTGATGCAGTTGGATAAGGATCAGTATGATAGCTTGGCCGAGCCGATGCTCTCGCACATCAACGTTGGTACAGGCGAGGATGTCTCGATTGGAGAGCTGGCGGCGCTGATTGCCGAGATCGTTGGGTATCAAGGACAGGTGGTATTCAATACTGAGATGCCCGATGGTGTTCCCAGGAAGTTATTGGATGTTTCCAAGATCCACCAGTCTGGATGGAAGTCATCTATTCCACTTTCCCAGGGGCTCACCTATACGTATGAGTGGTATCTGGAAAATTCGTCCAAACCCGGCTTCAGGGCATGAGGGAACTTCGGGATCTAATTGACCTAGATTTGACAGGGGCGGCCCGTTGAAAAAAATAAGCATCATCACTGTTTGCTACAACAGTGCGGAAACCATTCGAGACACCATTGAATCGGTACTGTCACAGGACTATCCATCCATCGAATATATTATTGTGGATGGCGCGTCTACAGACTCCACTCCAGAAATATTGCAGGAATTTGAAGATCGGATTGATTGCATCATTTCAGAGTCTGACAGGGGTATTTATGATGCTATGAATAAAGGTATTTCCCGGGCTTCTGGCGACTTTATTGGTATTCTGAATTCTGATGATGTCTATGACAATAGAGAGGTGATCTCCCTGGTGGTTTCCAGTTTGGAGACGTCGGGTACCGAGAGTCTTTTTGCTGATCTTTGTATAGTTGAAAGATTCAGGCTTGAAAAGGTTCTCAGATACTGCAGTGCTAAGAATTTCAGTACAGGCAAAATTCGATGGGGGATGACAATACCTCACCCTACATTCTTCGTTTCTCGTGCTGTTTATGAGCGCTTGGGAGGATATCGATTGGGATATCGAGTCTCTGCTGACTTTGAGCTTATTGCCCGGTTTCTATATTGCAATCGCGTGAGTTACAGCTACCTCCCAAGGTCAATTATCCGAATGCGCCAGGGTGGTGTGAGCACCTCAGGGATTCTGGGGAGAATCCAGCAGAATTTTGAAATTGTGCGTGCATGTAGAGAAAATGAGATATATACCAATATATTTATGATCTCCATAAAGATACCTTTCAAGCTGTTTGAGTTCCTCAGGGGATTGAGAGCCTCTTAAAGTGCTTAACCGCAGGGAGTAATTTCTACCACCACATGACAAGTGATCAATTATCTATTGACCTCTCATCCTGAATATTATTTTTTCTGCCCACAGTTTGAAATCTTAGTTTCAGGTAATGTCCGCACCGATCTAGAGAGTAAGCTAACTATAAATTATTTAGCGACCTCCCTCAACAATAGATACATAGCTCGTAAGCGGGTAGTTTATTGGGTTAATACTACATAAGCAATTCTATCATCGGGGGGAGTGAAAAGTTTGGGGTACTGCGATCCATTTTTTGGGTGAAATACTTCTAGGCTGGCATTTCAGTGGTCATGGATAGAGTCTAAATTCCATTGTGACCAGGAGATTGAATACGTGTACATGAGTACCTGGAACTGGTTGAATCAACGCGTATGACACGAGGTATATATAAAAGAGGATTGTTCTCTGGATAAAGTTATTGTGAGATCCTTCGTCGATATTATTAAGGCTGACCTTGTTCATCAGGATTGATTGGAAGCCTAAATCGACGCGATAGCCTATATCAACGAATATATCGCTCTCTTTAATCTAGGTTGGCTTCATCCCAGTCTTTGTAAAGGCAGTTGCAAATAAATAACACTGCATTGAGTAAAGATCGCTTTCCAGTCCACCATTTCCATATCAGTGCGAAGGCGCGTCCCCATACGGCGGTTTGCTTAAAAATTCTGCCCTGGCGGTTAAAATTCATCCAGTTGTCCCTTGTCGGACAAACCCTGAGTTCCCAGGGAATGGTTTGCCGGTGCCCTGGTATGCGGGCCCCACCTCTGTCGGCATGGCATATTCACTCACTGTCGTCTGAATCTTCCGCTTGATTGAATTCTTTGCAAAAAGCGAATACCGTTGGTCTGATGCCATAGCGCCCAGTCGCTAACCCGGTACAGGCTAAAGAAAAAAGTAAAAAACAGCCAAAAAAAGCTAAAGAATACCGCAGTCACTGTCGTTCAACCCGCGAGCGCCCGGTAACAGTGGCGCTCGCGTGAAATCAATAACCACAGCCAGTCGATAACAAACCAACAATCAAATAGGGAAGGACCACACCATGACCGCGTGAGTAAGGCATAGGCGCCACCTCCCGGTGTTGAGACCACCGAGAGATGGCTAACCCCGAAAGATACCAGAGATATCTAGCGAGGCTGTCTTGGATGATACGCCACACATTCGCTCGTCTTCAATAAGGTTCCCCCTGAAGCCGGGCCCGACTGGCCACCCCCGCCCCTGGCGCCGGGGTGTCCTGTGGCGTAGCGTGACCATTGGTGTGGTGCTTTACTTCAGCCGCGCACCGCCCTGGCAGCGCAACCTCTCCCCGGATTTATCCTTTCCTTTTCCCCAAGGACCGCGCCTGCGGCGAGAGAAACGGCGCAAAGCCAATCCCGCTGTCAGCGGCTCTCCGTCACAGGCGATTCAAGGAGCCTAAAAAGATGCCTGTATTCCCCTGTCGATTGTCTAAGTCACTACGACTGCAAAGTTTTTATATCATCACACCCGTAGCCATCCACGACGATATTGTGGATTTGGAAATTGAGCCATGCGAGAGCGGCCGTCCCCTTTGGCTCAAACGCTTATTCGAGCTGCAGGAGCAAGCCTGGGAGCTGGCGGATCATCAAGCCATATTCCCCTCCTCCCATACACCAGCCCAACCCAAACCGACCAGGCGAAAGCGATCCTGATTCCAGGGGCAGGGTGCCTCGAAATACCGGGCGCCCTGAGCTGCACCGAAAGCGCTCAGCTTCCTCGGCTGTCGCTGCGGGAAGCTAAGCGGGGTTGGAGCGGCGAGCGGACCTTTCGATCTGTACCAACTCGTTCTAGTTGCGCGATGTCTGACCACTGCGTGGGGCACAGCTGTGACTGTAACTGAAAGCTGTGTCAATGGACGAGATGGAGTAGGCCCCGCTGATAGTCATATATAGGTATAGTTTTGTGAGAAGTGTGACCGGATCAGAGTTGGGGTTCTGATCATCCTGACTGTTATTTTGCCGGGATAGAGAACTGCGCCGAAAAAAACCAGGTAATACAGTTAGTTATAAATGGTGGTTTATTCCTGGACAGTGGTGGTGCAATTTTTCTAACTTGCGTGGTTGTATAAATTTTGCACAGAAGTATGGCTTAATAGAACTATTAGAGGGCTGACGAAAAATTGCTTTCAGAATAACAATCAGGATAATAATATCCATGGTGGCCGCTATATAAATATCAGCTGCAAGTACAGAGTGAATCTATGAGTGAAGAATGGTTCCACTGGTATGTGGAGCAAGCGACTAAAGAAAAGAGTTGGGCAAGGTATCGGGATAGATTTCTGTGCCCGTGCTGCTTTATGCCCACTCTTGATGAAAGAGCACGCTTTGATATTTGCTCTATATGTTTCTGGGAAGATGACGGGCAAGATACTGACGATGCCAAAATTGTTCGAGGTGGTCCAAATGCAGATTATTCATTGAAGGAAGCTCGAGCTAATTTTAAGCTAAATCACACAATGTATCGCGCCGCAGATAAAGAAGCTTTCAGTCGCGAAATGAAAGAAATGCTGATAAAGAAGAAAGTGTATCAGGCATTCGCGCGGGCAATAAAATCGGGTTCTGATTCAGACTGGAAAAAAGCACTTGAAATTGAAGGTGAGTATCACAATTACAACTAACAAGTTGATGCTGTTTGTTCCGGCCCTGCAGCTCTCTAGCGGATAGTTCAAGTTTCTCATGGCCTTCCGCAGGTCAAGGTACTAAGTTTCATCACTGGGAGAGTTTATGCCATTTACACCAATTCATATGGGACCGGGAATTGCTATCAAGGCAGCATTGCAGACTGGTTTCAGTTTAATGGTTTTCGGCTGGACCCAAATTGTAATGGATATTCAGCCTCTTATTGTTCTAATTACGGGCGAAGGCCATCTTCACGGTTTCACACATACCTATGCAGGTGCTAGCTTACTCGCCGTATTTTCAGCTTTAAGTGGTAAATACCTATCAGAGATAGGGCTCTATATCCTTGACATGAATCCAAATTGGCAGGTGAAAATATTCTGGCGGGTTGCGTTTTTGTCTGGTTTTATAGGTGCTTATAGCCATGTGTTTATAGACAGTATAATGCACTCAGATATGCATCCATTTTTCCCATTTAGTGAAAGCAACAAATTGCAAGGGATTATTTCAGTCGAATTGGTGCATAAGCTTTGTATGGTTAGCGCTATTGTTGGTGGAATTTTGTACTTTGTCATTAATTGGTTTATCAAATTTAACAAGCAAAGGCAGGCGACGTTTTAAAGTGCGCACCTGTTTCGAGCGTTATAAGTATTTCTAGCAAACTGGTGCCGCCATGGCTATACAAAAAAAATATCTTAACCAGCGGTATGGAGTACACTCGGGCCATACCCGTATCTGAGTATAGGAGCAGTTTTATAGGAAAATGGGCCTGTTATGAATTGAAATTTCGGTCACTGTGGACGTTATTTTTCAGGAGAGGGAATCACGTCGTAAAATGGCTATGAGTTTTCAAGAAAAATTGGAGAACAAGGGAAAATTACTATCGTCTTATTTGATGAGATTCAGGCACTATTGTGTCAATTTCAGTTAAGAGAAAGGTGCACTACAGAATACGACGAATAAATAGACCATAATTGATTTGCAATAGCTCCGGATAGGTTAGAAGCAGTTGCTTTCGAGACCAAAAGTATACTTCTAAAGAAGATTTGGCTAAATTCAAAGACGGAGCTGGGTCAATGGTCAGAGGATCACTGTGAGTTATATATCTTTCAGAATCTGCCAGGATAACTGCACCCCTCTATAGTTCAATTAGTCGTATTGGTCAGTTATGTCTATATTCGGCGCCGTTCTCGTTGTAGGGAAGGTGGTTATAGCCGCTCACTTCTATTGCTGGCTGGTGTAAAGTACATCAGGTAGTAAGTAGTATTTATGGCTTTGAACATAGAGTATTTATATAAAACTGGGGAGGGCGTATTTTGCCGCTAAAAAAATGGACCTTGCAATACATTGTTATAGCCTTAGTGCTTTTCCTTGTTTTTTTTGCGGTGCAGTCGCTTAAAGGTCGTGATTTGTCTTATGCGCTAAAATTCGCGGCAGTTTGGTGCCTGGTTACCACAACCCTGTTTTTTATTGCCCGGGTGAGAAATTTCAGAAACCGGGTTGCCTGTAAGCTATGTAATGACCTTCCGCAGAAATAGACAGTTAACCCTTTTAGGGTGCGGCTAATCATTCTTTGGATGGAATATCTGAAGGTTGGAGGGTTAAGGGGGATGGGTTGGCAGGTTGCTGAAAAGGCTTTTTCAGCAACCTGCTGTTCCGAACAGGAATGTTCGGGCCGCAGTTCAAACGTGTAACGGCTTGATTTGTCGTGGAGGGTTTGTGGACATAAGCCACAAATCCGGGCTGAGAAAAGCCAGGGAAGGCTTTTTCAGCAACTTACTAGAGGCCAGGCCGCAGCACAGCTGTGCTGCGGCTTCGGGGTGAAGCTCAGTTGCTCCGGTTTTCCATATAATTCAACGTCAGCTCGGTGAGAGCCTGGGTGCCGGTTTTCAGTGCGGTTTCATCGACGTAAAACAGCGGCGAGTGATTGCTGGGTGCGGTAGTGTGGTCCTGATCCCTGGGTGTGACACCGAGAAAATAATAGAAGCCGGGAACCTCGTTGGCGAAAAAGGAAAAATCCTCTGCGCCGGTGATCTTTGGAACCTCTATCACCTGCCTGTCTCCCGCGGCGGCTCTAAGTACCGGCAGGGCCGCTGCGGTCAACTCGGGGTTGTTCACGGTGACCGGGTAACCCTCCAGGATACGTACTGTGGCTTTGGCTCCGGCACTTTCGGCAATGTTTTCCGCGGTTGTCTTCAGTTTTTGGAAGATCTGGCGGCGGTTGTCCATATCAAAATTGCGGATTGTGCCCACCATCTCCACCTGGTCCGGGATGATATTGTTGCGGACGCCACCCTCGATTTTACCAAACGACACCACGGCGGGCTCTTTGGTGATATCGATCTGACGGCTGACGATGGTCTGCACCCCCAGAATGATCTGAGCCGCTACGGTAATCGGGTCTACGCCGCCCCAGGGGCGTGAGCCGTGGGTCTGGCGGCCGTCTACGGTGATGTAGAATTTATCCGAACTGGCCATCAGCGGGCCGGAGCGATAGCCGATGACCCCCATGGGCAGGCTGGAGGTCACATGTTGGCCAAAGGCCACCTCCGGCTTGTATTTTTTGAACAGTCCCTCTTTTAACATCAGTTCGGCACCGCCCTCCTCGCCGTCCGGCGCCCCTTCCTCGGCGGGCTGGAAGATAAACAGGACATTGCCCTTGAGCTGGTCGCGCATGGCTGCCAGCACTTCGGCGGTACCCATCAGCATTGCCACATGGGTGTCGTGCCCACAGGCATGCATCACGCCCACCTGCTTGCCGTTGTACTCAGTGGTGACCTTGGAGGCAAACGGCAGGTCCACCCGCTCGGTGACGGGCAGGGCATCCATATCGGCGCGCAGCGCCACGGTTGGTCCCGGTTTGCCGCCTTTCAACAGAGCGACGACGCCGGTATGGGCGATTCCGGTCTCTACTTCCATGCCCAGTTCGCGCAGGTGTCGGGCGACATATTTGGCGGTTTCAAACTCCCGGTTGCCCAATTCCGGGTTTTGGTGCAGGTGGCGGCGCCATTCGATGACCTTGGGCTCTGTCTTCTGTAGCAGTTGGTCTGTATCCGCAGACAGTGATGTGTGGGCGGCGAGCAGCGTTGCGCTTGCGGCGAAACACAGGAATACTCTTTTCACGGTGGATCCCCCGATATTCGTGTTGTCATCCCTGGATTCTACCGCCAACTGGAGGAAGGACCCCATGACCAATCCGATCATCGAGCGGCTGCGCACGCAGCTGCAGGAGGGGCGGGACTCACCCCTGTTGCGTTTTGGTCTCGGCAGTGCTCTGTTTCAGGAGAAGGCCTTCGCCGAGGCAGCGGAGCACCTGCAGGTCTGCACCCAACAGATGCCGGACCATTCGGCGGCCTGGAAGCAACTGGGCCGCACCTATATGGCACTGGAGCAGTGGGAGTCGGCCCGCACGACACTCACCCGAGGGCTACAGGTAGCTAAGGATCGGGGGGACAAGCAGGTTGAGCGGGAAATAGGGGTATTTCTGCGTAAACTGGATCGACTGGGCGGCGATTGACTCCTTTGCCCTGGTCAATTAGTGTCCATTCACTAGGCCCCAGGGAGGGAGGATGTCGCGCCATCCGGGCCGCGGGATAATGCTTGGCTGGCTGTCCTGCGCCGGTGGTAAAGCCAAAATAACACCAACCTCGAAGTTGTACGCCCATGAGAGCATCCAGCCCAGACAGGTTAGCCGGCAGTGCCCGCGCGGAAGGGGTGACTTGTGGCTGGGATTGAGTTCAGAGGGGTGGTCAAGCGCTATGGGGACAATCCGCCGGTTCTGCCGGGGCTGAACCTGCGGGTGGACGACGGCGAGTTCATGGTGCTGGTGGGCCCCTCCGGTTGCGGCAAATCCACCACTTTGCGCCTGATTGCCGGGTTGGAGTCCGTGACTGCCGGTGAACTGTGGATCGGCTCCCGCCTCGTCAACCTACTGCCGCCCAAAGATCGCGATGTGGCGATGGTATTCCAGAACTACGCGCTCTACCCCCATATGACTGTGTTCGAGAATATGGCTTTCGGTCTGCGGGTGCGCAGGCAACCGCAAGCGCAGGTTCGATCGAAAGTACAGCAGGTGGCGGAGTCCCTGGGTCTGACGGATCTTTTGCTGCGCAAACCCGGTCAACTGTCCGGTGGCCAGTGCCAGAGAGTGGCATTGGGGAGAGCGATAGTGCGCGATCCACAGGTCTTTCTGTTTGACGAGCCACTGTCCAACCTGGACGCCGAGCTGCGGGTGCAGATGCGCGCGAATATTGGTGGTTTGCATCGCGACTTGGGCACCACTTCTGTCTATGTGACCCACGACCAGGTGGAGGCCATGACGCTCGGTTCCCGCATCGCTATTTTGAATGCGGGTGCGGTGATGCAGGTGGGGACACCGATGGAACTCTATGGCGAGCCGGACAATGTGTTCGTCGCCGCTTTTATGGGTTCGCCGCCCATGAACATAGTGCCGGTACAAAACCGCGGCGACTCGCTGGGGAATGGCCTCTTCACACTTGGACGTGAGGATGTCGCCGGCCTGGGGGGTGAACTGCTGCTCGGGGTGCGTCCGGAGAAAATCTGCCATGGTGCCGAGGCGCCGCGACACTGGCCGCGAATGCGTGCGGCTGTAGCGATGGTGGAGACCCTGGGTGCCGAAATGCTGGTCCATGTGGGTGACGGCGCGGAGCGTATGATTGCGCGGTTGCCGGGGTTGCGACCACTTACTCCGGGTATGGTGCTGGAATTGGCACTGAACCCGGACTCGGTCTATCTGTTCGACAGCCAAAGCCAGTGCCGTATTCGTCCCGCGCACACCCGGCCGGAGCCGGTGCTGTGCCCCTGATGCGCTGGGCGCTGCTCTGGTTGCTGGGTTGCTGCACCCTCGGTGCCGGTGCACAGGATACCCAGCAGCTCATGCTGTGGCACGGATACCGCGGTGCCGAGCGCCTGGCCCTGGAGTCGTTGCTGGAGGATTTCAATCACCGCCAGGAAAAGATACGGGTGAGGGCCCTGGCGGTACCTTTCGATGCCTATGCGGACAAGCTTTCCGCGGCCCTGCCACGCGGCCAGGGACCGGACCTGTTTATTTTTGCCCAGGACCGCATTGGTGGCTGGGCCAGTGCCGGGCATATCATCGCGCCCATTGACGCGCTGGTGGAGGAGCCGGTGCTGCGGCGCTTCCCGCAAAAGCTGGTGGATGCCATGGGTTACCGGGGCCAGCTTTTTGGCCTGCCGTTCAGCTTCAAAAGCACGGCGCTGATCTACAACCGCGCCCTGGTACCCAAACCGCCCGCCACCACCGATGAGATGGTGACTCTGGCGCGCAGTCTCACCGACAGAAGCCGCGGGCGTTTTGGTCTCGCCTACAGCTATACGGAGCCTTTTTTTCACGGCGCATTGATGAACGCCTTCGGCGGCGGCCTATTGGATCGCCGGGGGGAACTGGCGCTGGACAGTGCCGCCAATGTCCGCTCGCTGGCACTGCTGCTGGGCTGGGTGCGGGAAGAGGGAATACTGCCGGAAGCGCCCAACAGTACCCTGGTCACCAACCTGTTCAATCAGGGGCGCGCCGCCATGGTGATCAGCGGCCCCTGGATGCGGGGTGAGATCGCGGACCACGTGGACTACGGCGTGGTGCCGCTGCCGCGGCTCAGTGGCAGCGAGCGCCCGCTGGCCCCCTGGGTTGCGGTCGAAGGCCTGTTTATCTCTCCCTGGTCCACCCACAGGGCGGCCGCCTACCAGTTGATGGTGTATCTGACTTCCCGCGCCGCCGCCGAGCATATGGCGCTGGCGGGCGGCCAGATGCCAGCCAACCTTTCCGCCTTCGAAAATCCAACCCTGGAGGCCGATCCTGTGGTCATGGCTTACCGGCGCCAGCTGGACACGGCCGTTCCCATTCCCAATGTGCCTGAGATGACGATGCTGTGGCTGCCCTTGGAGACGCTGTTGAAGAAGGTGGTGAAAGGGGCCGCACAGCCAGCGGCGGAATTGCGCCGCCTGCAGGTCGAGGTGGAGCGGGATACGGCGGCTCTGGCCACCGCCCGGACAGGGGAGGCAGCGCCGCTTGCCCCCGGGCTCTGGGCATTGGTGCTGACGTTGTTGGCGTTCCTACTGCTGCGCCGACGCGGGCGGTTGCTGGAGGTCTGGCGCGACAACCGCACCGCCTACTTCTGCCTTCTGCCGGCGATGCTGGGTATGCTGCTGCTGGTCTTCTTTCCGCTGTTGTACGGATTCTTGCTGTCTTTCACGGACACCTCCCTGCTCAACGAAAATACGCCATTGGCGTCGCGCTGGCTGGGGCTGGATAACTATCTCGGTATTCTGGGTGACTGGAACCTCTGGTATGGGGAGGGCGCCGGGCGCAGTATCGATTTCGATAATTTCTACTGGACGCTACTGGTCACCATCTGCTGGACCGCCAGTAACGTGCTGCTGTCCGTGGGGCTGGCGCTGGTATTGGCGATGGCCCTGGACCGGCCGATCCTGGGCCGCACCTGGTTCCGCGTTGTGCTGATTCTGCCCTGGGCCATTCCCAACTACATTACAGCGCTGGTGTGGAAGGGAATGTTTCATCCCCAGTTCGGGGTTATCAACCAGGCCTTGCAGATAATTGGTCTGGCTCCGGTAGCCTGGTTCGATTCCATCGGCACCAGCTTTGCCACCGGCCTGGTCACCAATGTCTGGCTCAGCATCCCGTTTATGATGGTGGTGATTCTCGGTGGACTGCAGGCGATTCCCCGGGAGCTGTATGAAGCGGCCAGTGTGGAAGGGGCGGGGCGCTGGTTCCGGTTCCGCAATATCACCCTGCCGCTGCTAAAGCCGGTATTGGTGCCCGCCATCATCCTGTCGGTGGTGTGGACCTTCAATATGTTCAACGTCATCTACTTGGTGAGCGACGGCGCCCCCGCCGGGGCCAACGATATTTTGATCACCAAGGCATTCCGTATCGGTTTTGAGAAATACCAGTACGCCTATGCCGCGGCCTATTCCATGGTGATACTGGCGCTCCTGTTCTGCTATGCCGTCTGGCAGACCCGGGCCAGCAACACACTGGCGGTGGCCCGATGAGCCTCGGTTTTTTGCGCCGCATCTGTGCCGATATTTTCAGCTGGCGCTTTTTGCTGCTGGCGGGTGCAGCGCTGGTGGTCTGCTATCCGCTGCTGTGGGTGGTGAGCCTGGCTTTTTCCGGTCAGCAGTCACTGCAGCTGATACAGCTGCCTGAAGATGCGGGCCGGTGGCAACAATTGACGGCACTGTTACCCCTGCCGCAACAGTGGACACTGGATAACTTCCGCTCCGTGCTCAGCGAGCAGCCGTTTATGCACTGGCTGCTGAACAGTTTGGTGGTGGCGCTGAGCACCACCATACTGGGACTGGGGCTGTCCTGCAGCGCCGCCTACGCATTTTCGCGCTTCAGCTTCCCCGGACGTGAACGGGGCCTGATGCTGTTTCTGATATCGCAAATGTTTCCCCCGGTACTGATGCTGATTCCCCTGTATGTAATCGTGGTGCAGTGGCTGGAGCTGGGCAACAGCTGGCTGGGGCTGATACTGGTATATTCGATTACGGCGCTGCCGTTTTGCGTGTGGATGCTGAAAGGGTACTTCGATACTCTGCCCTACGAGATCGAGGAATCGGCGTTGCTGGAAGGTGCCAGCCGCCTGTATATTTTCTGCCGTATCATTCTGCCTCTGGCGCGCCCGGCCATTGCGGTGACCGGACTCTTCTCTTTTATGACCGCCTGGAATGAATTCATTCTCGCCTCCATTTTTATGGACGACGAGGCGCTGTATACAGTGCCGGTAGGACTGCGTTTTTTTGTCAGCGACTACGCTTCCGAATGGGGCTTTTTCGCCGCTGGCTCCATACTGGTTTCCGTACCGGTAATCCTGCTGTTCCTGGTGCTTCAGCGTTTTCTGGTCTCCGGCCTGGCGGCCGGAGCGGCGAAGGGGTAGGGTTGCGGGTTCCGTTTGTCGCGGGCGCCATGCCAGCCTCCGTGGAGACAGATATTTTTTTACCGGCCGCGGGCACAGTGCAGCGCCTTGGTCAGAGACAGTGACAGGAATTGAAATGACGAGCATCGTTGCGGATATCGGCGGCACCAACGCCCGCTTTGCCATTGCCCGGGCCAGTGGCGACGGCTATCGGCTGGAAGAGCTAAAGGTCGCCGACTGCAAGCGCTTTGGCGGCTTCGACGGGGCCCTGCAACACTGGCTCGAGGGCCTGCAGCAGCCGGCGCCGCGGCAGGCGTGTATCGCCGTGGCCGGCCCTGTGGATAAAACTGCTGCCGGTGGGCGTGTCTATATGACCAATCTCGGCTGGCATATCTGTGCTGACAAGCTGCGCAAGCAGTTTGGCTTCACCAGCATCCAGTTGATCAATGATTTCGCTGCACTGGCACAGTCCCTGCCGTTGCTGTCCGGAGAGGATTACCAGGTGCTGCGGGACCAGCCGCGGCCCCCCGGGGCGGCCATGGCGGTGCTGGGCCCGGGAACGGGTTTAGGTGTTGCGGGGCTGGTGTGGGGTGAAGGGCGCTATCACGTACTCGCGGGGGAGGGGGGGCATGCGAACCTGGCCGCTTCAACCGAGAGGGAGGCGGAGCTGTTGCGGATAATAGGCAGCAGGCAGCGGCCGGTCTTCAACGAGTGGGTGCTGTCCGGCTGTGGGCTGGTGAACCTCTACTCTGCCGTGTGCGAATTAAACGGCCAGCCGGCGGAAGCCCTGGAACCGCCGGACATCAGCGGCCGCGGTCTGGAGGGCTCTGATCCCATGTGCCGGCAGACACTGCTGGATTTCCTCAATTTTCTCGGCAGTGCTGCTGGGGATGTGGCCCTCTACCTGGGCGCGCGCGGTGGTGTTTTTTTGGGTGGGGGCATACTGCCACGCATTGTCGAACTGCTGCCGCAAAGCGAGTTCGAACAGCGTTTTTTAAACAAGGGGCGGGTTGAGGACTGGATGCGGGCGGTGCCCCTCTACGCTCTCAAGGCCGGTTACCAGGCATTGATCGGGGCTGCGGTACAGCTGCGCAAATAACACTATCAACCCGGCAACCAAAGTTGGTTGCCGGTTTAATGTGGTACAAGGATGTGCCACCGCCGGGCAGAGGTCGGCGCTAGGGAACCTATGGTTAAGTCGACGCAAAGCCCCGTAGGGCGGGGCTGTGGCGCCACTTGGACTGTGTTGCTGTGCTCGTCAAGGACAACCAGCCTTGATCTTCGCGCAGTGCCTTGCCAAGCGGTGCTACAGGCTCCGCTGAGGCAGTACTGAATTAATCAGAGGCTTCCTAGCCCTTGGAAGCAAGCGATTCCGCGTAATCGTGCAGGTTTTCAGGGGCGACGATCCAATCGATGAGGAATCGTCCATTGGATTGCCTGGTTAACAGCGGGCGAAGAAAGTACCCGAAACCATAATCCGGTGCGGCATAGGAAGTACTCCCCAACGGGGCTTCAAATTTTCCCGCCTACTCCCCCCTCGGGGGAGGATGGCAAGGACGATGGGCAGACCTAGGATGCAGGGTCTCACTATAACGATAAGTCCAGGGAGAAGATGATGAGTCTATCCAACCGTGCAAAGGGGCCCTTTCGGCCGGCTTTGCTGTCCGCTGCAATTGCGGCGTCTATGACCGCCTCTGTCGGCGTCGATGCGCAGGAGCGGGAGGAAACCGGACCTCTTGAAGAAGTCATAGTGACCGGTTTTCGCAAGAGTGTGGTGGACGCCATCGGCACCAAGCGCGATGCCCAGGCCGTTGTCGAAGCTATCTCCGCAGAGGACATCGGCAAGCTGCCGGATTCCTCCATCGCCGAAGCCATTTCCCGCCTGCCCGGCCTGGCGGCCCAGCGCCTGGATGGCCGTGCCAGCCGCGTAACTATCCGCGGTTTTGGCGAGAACGAGAGTGCCACCACCTTTAACGGGCGCGAGCAGGTGTCCATTGGCGACAACCGCGGTGTTGAGTTCGATCTCTACCCGTCCGAAATCATGAGTGGCGTAACCGTCTATAAAACGCCCCAGGCCAGTATCGAGGCCGAGGGTATCGCCGGGGTGATCGACCTGCAGACGGTAAAGCCGCTGGAACGCAACGACCGTGTGGTTCAGTTCAATGGTCAGTACGAGATGACCAGCTTCGACAAGCTGAACCCGGATGGCGAGGATAGTGGGCACCGCGCCACCTTTTCCTATATCGACCAGTTCGCCGACGACAGGTTCGGCGTGGCCTTCGCCTATAACACCATGAGTTCTCCCAACCAGGAAGAGCGCTGGAATGCCTGGGGTTACCCGGAATTTACCCACCAGGGGCAGACTTTTTCCATCCTCGGCGGTGCCAAACCCTTTGTGCGCTCCTCGGTACTGGAGCGCGACAGCGCAATGCTGGTGCTGGAGGCTCAGGCGACCGAAAAACTGCACACCACTTTTGATGCTCTGTATGTGGATTTTTCCGATGAGAAAATCCTGCGCGGTATCGAGGTGCCATTCGCCTGGGGGCAGGGTTCCATCAGTGCGGATTCGGCCGTGGTAGATCCCGACACTGGTTTTGTTTCCAGTGCGGTCACCGAAGGCCAGCGGGTGGTGGTGCGCAATGATATGGAAAATCGTGATGCCGAGCTGAGCGCCTTCGGTTTCAATGCCAAATACGATGTCAGCGACACTTTACAGCTGGAATTCGATGCCAGCCATTCCGCGGTGGAGCGCCAGATCTGGAGCCTCGAAAGCTACGCTGGCACCGGTCGCGGCGACAGCGAGGGTGTGGCCGATACCCTGGGCTACACCTTCAATTCCGGTAATGCCGGTGCCAAATTTAGCCACGGCCTGGATTACAGCGACTTCGACCTGATCAGGCTGGGGGGGCCGCTTAGCTGGGGGGCAAGTTCCGCACTGAACGACAGATATGGTCTTGAAGAGGGGGACAGCTACTTTAACTCGGCCCAGGACGGTTTCCTCAATGCCCCGGAAATCGACGACGAGCTGACCTCACTGAAACTGGCCGCTGCGCAAATGGTGGACGCCGGTATCGTAACCGAAATCGAATACGGTGTTTCCTTCCGCGAGCGCGAAAAAGTCAAGCGCTCCCGGGGGTTCTATATGACCCTGAGGGACTTCCCTGATATGGTGGCCGTGCCGGAGCAGTACCGCCTGGGTAGTGTATCTCTGGACTTTATCGGTATGGGCGACATGATTGCCTACGACTCTGGCGCTCTGCTGGCGGACGGTTTCTATGAGCTGACCGATGAAGCGCTGACCGGTATCCAGCACCTGACCAAGTCCTATAGTGTCAATGAGGAGGTCACCGCCGCCTTTGTCCAGGCGGGTTTCGACACTGAGCTTTTTGGCCTGCCGCTAACCGGTAATGCGGGTATGCGCTATGTCTACACCGAGCAGAGCTCCCGGGGTTTTGCCGGTCAGGTTAACGGAGATGGACTGGTGATCGCCGAGCCCACTCGGATCAGCCATGATTACAGCAATTTTCTGCCGAGTCTGAATCTGGCATTGGCGATCGACGACCAGCAGACGGTGCGCTTTGGCGCCGCCAAGACCATCTCCCGCGCACGCATGGATGAGATGAATGCGTCCCTGGAAGTTACCTACAACCAGCAGCCGGATGACAATGGCAACAACTGGAGCATCAGTGGCGGCAATCCCACGCTCGAGCCGAAAGAAGCGGTGGGAGTGGATCTCACCTACGAAAATTATTTCAGTGAGGAAGGTTACTTTTCCGCGGCTATTTTCTGGAAGGATTTGAGCCAATGGCACTTCGACGACAACTACACCCTGGAGTTGGTGGGTGTCGCCAACCCGGCCACAGGCCAAGTGCCGGGGAATTCCACGGCAACTGCCTCCGGTAAGGTGAATGCCGGTGGCGGGACCCTGACCGGTTATGAGCTGTCTCTGGCGTTGCCATTTAATCTCTTTAGCGAAAGCCTGGATGGTTTCGGCCTGCTCGCCAGCCATACGGGAATCGAGTCCGATATTCAGGATCAGAACGGCAATGATTTCCAGTTGCCCGGCCTGTCCGAGAGCATCCAGAATCTGACCACTTATTATGAAAATTATGGTTTTTCTGCCCGTGTGAGTTTGCGCAAACGCGATGACTTTAAAGGAGAAGTTTACGGCGTTGGATTCGACAGTCAGCAGGTGGATGTGGTGGGTGAGACCATCGTCGATGCTCAGATCGGTTACGATTTTGCCGAGTCCGGTATCGGTGGACTGGAGGGGCTGTCGGTCTTCCTGCAGGGACAAAACCTGACTGACGAGCCCTTCACCACCCTGAGCGACGGCAATGCGCAGCAGGTGCGCGACTTCCAGAGCTATGGCAAGACCTATCTGCTGGGTTTCAGTTACCAGCTGTAAGGCCAGTGGCTGAAGTTTAACAGCCTGTTGTTCCGAACTGGGGGGTTTGGGTTGCGGAAAGCCAGGGAAGGCTTTTCAACGGGCTGTCAAGTCGTTGCGCGCCCTTGTGATACTGTCATTGCAGGGGCTTTTTGATTTTTGCTTTTGCGGTGGAGGTTTCAGTGAGCGGTGCCAAGATCAAAAAAGTCGTGATTCTGGGTGGCGGAACCGCTGGCTGGATGACCGCCGCACTCTTGGCCAAGGTACTCGGCAAAGCAATTTCCATTACTCTGGTGGAATCGGACCGCATCGGCACTGTCGGTGTCGGCGAGGCTACTATTCCGCCGATCGTCAATTTCAATCAAGCCCTGGGGTTGGATGAGCGGGAATTTCTCCGGGCCACCAAGGGCACCATCAAACTGGGTATCCAGTTCGAAAACTGGCTCCGTCAGGGCGAGAGCTATATGCACGCCTTTGGCAGTGTCGGCAAGAAGTTTCCCTTCTGTGATTTCCACCACTTCTGGTGCAGGCACCGGCACGCCGGCGGCACATCCAGTTACTGGGACTATTCGCTCAATTACCAGGCCGCAGTTCACAACAGGTTTGCACCGCTGGCGCAGATCAAAGGCACCAACCTGCCCGGTATCTCTTACGCATATCATTTTGACGCCGGGCTCTATGCACAGTTTCTGCGCCGCTTCGCCGAGAACAAAGGCGTCCACAGAATCGAGGGTACCGTCAGCGGTGTGCAGCTGTGCCCCCGGGACGGCTTTGTGGAAAGCCTGTCCCTTGAGGGCGGGCAGCGGATTGCCGCCGGGCTGTTTGTGGACTGCACCGGTCTGGCCGCGCTGCTGATTGAAAAAACGCTGGGGATCGATCTGGAAAGCTGGTCGCAGTGGTTGCCATGCGACAGGGCCATGGCGGTACCCAGTGCCGGCAGCCGCCCCCCGATTCCCTATACCCGCTCCATAGCACGGGCCGCCGGTTGGCAGTGGCGCATTCCCCTGCAGCATCGCAGCGGCAACGGTATCGTCTACTCCAGCGATCACTGGAGCGACGCTCAGGCCAGGGAGGCGCTGATGGACAGTCTGGATGGCGAGGCGCTGGCGGAGCCGCGCATCATACCGTTTCGCACCGGCCGCCGCCGCAATCAGTGGGACAGAAATGTGGTGAGCATCGGGCTGTCGAGCGGCTTTCTGGAACCGCTGGAGTCCACCAGTATCCACCTGATCCAGTCCGCTGCCACACGTCTGATCAAATCCTTTCCCCATCGTGGTATCAGGCCCGCGGAGGTGGCTGAGTTCAACCGCCAGTCACAGGTGGAGATGGAGCGCATCCGGGATTTTATAATCCTGCACTACAAATTGAATCAGCGCCGGGACACAGATTTCTGGCGCCAGTGCGAGGCGATGGAAATTCCGTCCACATTAGCGGATAAAATCGAACTCTTCCGGCACACGGGCAAGGTGTTCCGGGATTACGACGATCTGTTCACGGAGGAGGCCTGGCAGCAGGTGATGCTCGGGCAGGGTATAGTCCCTGAGGACTATCACCCCATCGCCGACACCCTGTCCGAGCGGCAGTTGGATGAGTTGATGGCCAGCCTGAAAACCCTGATCGACGGAACAGTAAAAAGTCTGCCGGCCCACGAGGAGTACCTGCCTTTTTGCTAACCCGGCACCTTATTTAGTTTTCCATTCGCAACTGTTCAAGGTCGGCTTTCAACGCCCGCAGTTTTTCCTTTACCCGCGCCGCATTGTCCGGGCCCATGCGGATCAGGAGTTTGTGTACGCCCGGGAGTTTTTCAATTTTGGGATCGGCAAACTTGTAGTAGACCGACGGGCGCACCAGTTGCACGGGTTGATCCACTTCCGGTGCTGCCAGTACCCGATCGATCGCCTTGAGCACCACATCGTGGAAGCGCTTATCGCGAATACCGAGTTCCCTATAGGCTTCCGCCAGCCGCGGGTACCAGAAACGGTAGAGCGCCACAGCGGCGTCGTTGTCCATCATCGCCAGCAATCTTACCGGTGCGTCGTAGCGCCGGTAATTCCCCTCCGACAGTGTCATCCCGGTGGGCCCCTCCTCAGTCACCAACAGTGTGCCTCGGGGGCTGTTGTAGGGGCGGTTCTTGGCCATCATTTCGCCGCTGGAGGCCGCGTTGACGGCGGCCACCCACTTGCGGATTACCTCGTCGGTCACCAGCCAGCGCCCGAGCGCACCATCTGGAGCCAGGCTGAGTAGGTCGTTGCGCACAATGGCATCACTGTCGTTGAGTGCTGGCAATTGTCGCTGCGGTTGGGTTTCCGGCGCCGGCTCCGGCACCGGTGTCTGCTCCGGTTCCGGGATGGGGGCCACCTCGGCTTCAGGCTCGGGCTCTACCACCGGTGGTGGAGCAGGCTCAGGTTGGGGGCCGGTGCTGACGAGAAAGTAGGCCCCTACCGCCAGGGCGGCAAGGACGATTAGGCCGGCGATCCAGACTCGGGCGGACTGATGCTCTGACATTCCCTCACCTCCTTAAGCTGGTTGGGTATCCGGTTTGCGGCCGGGAGCGGGCGCCAGGTTGTCACCAGGCGCCCCTTGAGCCTTTGACCGTGACTGGCGGGCGCGGTTTCACTGGTGGCTATCCGGCGGGTGATAAAAACCTTGTCCGGCCGTCAGGTTGATAAGCTATCCGCATACCAGTGTCGGCGCAAGCATGCGCCATCTACGCCCCCTGCGGGAGGATGCGGCTGTTCCGGGAGCGATTAGAGTGGGTTGCCCGGTTGACCACAGCCGGCGCCGAGTCCGGAGACATAACTATGATACGAATCGCCCCGACCCTTGCCGCCTTTGTACTTGCCGCCGTCTCATGCAGCACCGCTGCCGACCCCTTCTGGCATAACGCCACCATCTATTTTATGTTGCCGGACCGTTTCGCCAACGGAGACACCGACAACGATCTGTCCTATGGCCGGCAAGCGGATGCAGGGCCCCTGCGCGGCTTTATGGGTGGGGATCTGCAGGGGGTGATCGACAAACTCAACCAGGGCTACTTCAACCAATTGGGGGTGGACGCCATTTGGGTCTCGCCGCTGTACGAGCAGATTCACGGCGCGACTGACGAGGGCACCGGCCGCACCTACGCCTACCACGGTTACTGGCCAAAGGACTGGACCGCGGTCGACCGCAACTTTGGCAGTGAGGCACTGCTGGAGGAATTTGTCCGCACGGCGCACCGACACGGTATTCGTGTGTTGCTGGATGTGATTATCAACCACACAGGTCCGGTGACCGGTCGCGACCCGCGGGCGCCGCTGTCCTGGGTGCGCACCGAGCCGGTGTGCAACTGGTCCGGCTTTGCCGGCAACGTGCGCTGCACCCTGGTTGCCAACCTGCCGGATATCCGCACCGAAAGTGAAGCGCCGGTGGCACTGCCGCCGGCGCTGGTGGCCAAGTGGCAGCGGGAGGGGCGCCTGGAGCGGGAAAAAGCTGAGCTGGACGAATTTTTCGCCCGCACCGGATACCCCCGCGCGCCGAAATACTATTTCATTAAATGGGTCACCGACTGGGTGCGCGACTATGGTGTGGACGGTTTTCGCGTGGACACCGCCAAACATGTGGAGCCGCAAGTCTGGCGGTTGCTGAAGCGGGAGGCGAGCCGGGCGCTGGCTAAGTGGAAAGCGGACAACCCCGGGGAGAAACCCGATGACCGGGGTTTTTTTATGCTGGGGGAGGTCTATGGCTTTGGCGCCGACAGTTTTGGTGCGAGTGAGGGCCGCAATTACGATTTTGGCGATCGCCAGGTGGATTTTTTCGACTACGGCTTTGACAGCCTGATCAATTTCGATTTTGCCCGGCGCGTCAAGGGCGATACCGAGTCACTGTTCGCCAGTTACTCCGGGGATCTGCACGGCGGTGCCCTGGACGGGGTGGCCATCCTCAATTATTTGGCTTCCCATGACGATATGCATTCGTTCGATCGTCGGCGTCAGCATGCCCGGGAGGCGGCGACCAAATTAATGCTGGCACCTGGAGCAGCACAAATCTACTACGGCGATGAACTGGCGCGACCCCTGCATATGACCGATGCCCAGGGCGATGCGCAGTTGCGCGGATTTATGAACTGGGACCAACTGGGCGAGCCGCAGACACAGGCCATCCTGTTGCACTGGCAAAAGCTGGGGCAGTTCCGTCAGGCCCATCCGGCGGTGGGTGCGGGGGTGCACAAAATGCTGTCGGAACAGCCCTATGTGTTTTCGCGCACACTGAACAGTGAAAAGCCGGTGTTGGTATCCCTGGGCCTGGCACCGGGCAGGAAGTCCATACCTGTGTATGGGGTCTTCGCCGATGGGGAGCTGGTGCGGGACTTCTATTCCGGCCAGCAGGTGCCGGTAGAGGGGGGCAAAATCGAGCTGGAGTCACCCTATGAGCTGCTGCTGTTGGCAGCGGTGGACAGGTCTTAACAGTCTGAAGTTACCAACAGAAAACCGGGGCGAGTTTGTGTATAAGTGTTGAATATCCCGCTGCGAGCCAGCGATTGCGATAGTCCGGCCGCTGAGTATAAAAAAGCGCCAGCCTTTATCAGGTTGTTGAAAGAGCTTTTCCTGGCTTTCCGCTAACTCTCTTCGACAAATCAGGCAGTCACATGCTGGATTTGCGGCCCAAGAGTCCCTGTTAAGCTGCAAGCGGTATGGCCGGACCGATTGAGTTAGTGTCAACAG
The DNA here is from genome assembly GCF_040932045.1 of Microbulbifer sp. TYP-18. Classification (NCBI taxonomy): domain Bacteria; kingdom Pseudomonadati; phylum Pseudomonadota; class Gammaproteobacteria; order Cellvibrionales; family Microbulbiferaceae; genus Microbulbifer; species Microbulbifer sp. TYP-18. Next base: position 11,257 of record NZ_JBFRBC010000024.1, on the reverse strand, counting down.
GCCCTCATTTATCCCTGGGATAACGGCGGTACCAGGCAGCGTCAATCGGCGGTAGTCGGTTGCGGCCCTTCGACGGTCACTTCCGCTTCCCCCTCTATGCGCAGGATCGCGGGGGTCAGGAAACCGGAGAGCCCCATCAGTATGCAGCCGGCGGCACCGGCGATGTACCAGGCCCGGACACCGACCAGCTCGGCGACGGGTGCGGCGAGCAGCAGACCCACCGGGGCAGTGATGCCGGCGAGGCTGCCCACCAGCGAGAAGATGCGGCCCTGAAAATCCGCGGCGACTGTCGCCTGAAGGATTGCGTGGATAGGGCCGTTGACCATTGCCGTGATGACGCCGATCGCGAACATCGCACCGGCGACGGCCAGCACACTGGGCGCCATTCCCACCCCGAGGGTCGCGATGCCCATGGCCATAAGGCCGCTCAGGGTCGTCAGGATGCGCCGCCTGAACCCGCCCCAGATTCCCAGCAGGATTCCACCGGCAAACGAGCCGATGCCAAACATCGAGTTGGTCCAGGCGAGGTCGGTCGCTGTTCCTGTCAGCTCCTCACTCACAAGCAGTGGCAGTAGTGAGAAGGCCGGGATCAGCAGCATATTGACGCCCATAGCGATCAGAACTATGCCCATGTGGCCGGGCCGCTCGCGCAGGTAGGTGAATCCTTCGCCTACGTCCCGCAAGGTCCCGCGGACCCCAGTGGACGACCGCTCCTCGCTGGATCGCTCGGGCTGAGGTACGCGGATGAAGACCAGCGGCAGGATTGCGATTAGCGCGGTACCCACGTCCACCAGCATGATGCCGCTCATTGAGAGAGTGGCGACCAGGAGTCCGCCCAAGGGCGCGGCGATGACGAGCATGCCGCCCAGCATCATCTGGTTGATGCCCTGGATGCGGGTCAGGTGCCGTTCGGGGACCATCAGTGTCGTGGACGCGAGCATCGCCGGTGCATGGAAGGTTGATCCGATCGCGCGCAGGAGGAGTGCGGCGAACACAGTTTCGACACTCGCCATGTCGAGCAGGAAGAGTGCCGCTAGCCCCAGTGATGTGGCCGCCACCAGGGCGTCGGCGGCGAGCATTACCTGTTTGCGGTTCCAGCGATCGACAAGGGCCCCTGCGAATGGGCCGACCAGGATCGGGGGCAGGAGGCCGAACAGCGACGCCGTAGCGAGCACGGTGGCGGAGCCGGTCTGGATGGTCAGCCACCAGATGATTGCGAACTGGACCGCCTGACTGCCGACCAGTGACAGCGCCTGCCCTGTCCAAAGGATCAGGAAAGGCCTCATCGGCGGATTGTCGGCGCAGCTGGATTCTGCCACTGTCGCGGCGTCCGGTGTCTGTGTCCCGCAGTCGGGACTCCTGGTGCCGCTCATCGCTGTCTCCATCCTTCAGTGACTACCGCAGGGTTTGGCTTTTTTTGTTGTGTAATTGGTGGGTAGTGATTGCATCCTGGTCCGATGCGCCGCAACCCCGGGCTGAAAAAGCCGCGCAGGGCTTTTTCAGCAGCCTGCCAGATTTTCCGGCAGCAGATCGAGACTGGCCCCGTCAAAGCCAAAATTTTCCAGCGGCACCAGTTGGGCGGAAATCTCAAACTGGCGCTGGGCCGTTTGATCGCACCAATCCATGATCTCCAGTTGGTCACCTTCCACACCGTGGAGTAGGGATTCCCAGTTGGACCTGGCTGTTTCGATAAGGCTCTGATAGTGGAGATCCTGGCCGAGCTTGAGAAAACGGAATTCCCCATCGGCGCTCTCCATCCTCAGCCATCCTGCGCCGCGTTCTCTATTTTGTTCGCCGATAAGCAGCGGACCCTCGGGGTCACTGTGCAGGGGGCACAGTGCGGAGTCAGCCGGCGGCGCTACGGGAGTGCCGACCCAGACCCATCCCGACAGGCCGATACGGCTGAGCTGCCACTCGCCCAGCGAGACAGTCTGTTGTTCGTCGATGCGAAACTCATCGCATTCCCTCTGCTCCGAACTGCCCTCGAAGCCGACCGCTGCGCCGGGATTTTTGCTGCGGAAACTGCGTAGCTGCCGGGTCATTGCGCTGTTCACTTTCCAGTGTTTCCGCAGCCTCCAGCGCATGGGGTAGTCGCCCCAGGCTACGATATAGTCCTCGCCCTCGGTCAGGGTTTGTACCAGGCGCCAGAGGGACCCGTCGATAAGAATACCGGTACCACTCTGCGCCGGGGCTTCCATTGCGTTGACGACATGTTCAGCACGACCCTCGATAACCTCGTACCAGGGAAAGCCGTGGCGCAGTGGTGGAGGGAATAGTAAAGGCGGGCGCCCGGACAGCAGTCGGCGAAAAAGCACTGACTTCTCGATTTCCCAGTCGGTCAGGACATAGCCTTCCCTCTGGGCGGTCTGTCCCCAGGCAAAGGCGGCACGGATCAACTGTTTTTCTCGGTCTGAAAAGCTCATGGACAGGGGACGGGTATTGTAAAGCGGGCACCTTACCACTGTGGGTGAGTGGGCGCTAATGTAATTGGCTGTAATAGAATGCGCGGCCAAAAGCGATGGTTGCTGGCTATACTGCCGGGCTTGGTATTTTGTTGAGGGGGAGTTCGGTTATGACCTGGATGCGGTGGCTTGGCACTGTTGTAGCCATGCTTTACGGAAGCCTGTCCCAGGTAGTCTGGTCCGAAGCGGTGGATAGCCGTGACTGCTACCTGGATGGCTGGAGGAGTGCGCTTAAGTGTTCGCGTCTCACCGTTGGTGAAGGGGTGACAAAAGTAGATCTCGCGGTGATGGTGGCGCCCGCGGTAAACGAAGTTGGCAGGGCGCCACTCTATTTACTCGCCGGGGGGCCGGGCCAGGCGGCCAGTGACCTGGCGCCACTGCTGAATCTGTTTGACAGGATAAACCGGGAGCGCGCGATAGTGCTGGTGGATCGCCGCGGTGCAGGGCGCTCAGAGCCGTTGGATTGTGGCTGGAAGCTGGACCCCCCCGACGACCTGGAAGTGTTTTCCGCACAGCTGGCGGACTGCTATCTGCAACAGAAAGACTTCGCCAACTCCCTGAGTAGCCGCCAGGAGGTCGATGACCTGGAGCGGGTGCGGCAGTATCTGGGGCATACAAAGATTGCCCTGTGGGGCGTTTCCTGGGGCAGCCGCACAGCCCTGCTGTACCAGCAATGGTACCCGGAAAGCTTGAGCAGCTTGGTTCTGGACGCGGTGGCGCCCATTGACGTCAAGGTTTTTTTAGCCGCGACGGCGGCGGAACAGGCGCTGCGCAAACTGGAGCGGGACTGTTCCGGGGACCCGGCCTGTGCCCGGCTCGGGGACTGGCGGGCCGACCTCGATCAGCTGCAGCAGGACTGGGACAATGATACCCGCCGGTTTCCCGACCCTTATACCGGTGTGCTTACCGGGGAGCCGGTACCCCGTTGGATTTTGCTGAACATCATCCGCGGCGCTCTCTACCTGCCGGAAACCGCGGCGCAACTACCCTATGCCATCAAGCAGGCCGGCAGTGGCAATTATCGCCCCCTGGCGGCAATTGAAGGCGTTTTGCGCGGGAACAACATGTCGCTGGGCCTCACCTTTTCGGTGGCCTGCGCCGAGGAGCTGAGCCGGACCAGCGACGAGGAGGTTGCCAGTGACAGTGCGGATACGTTTCTCGGCACAGCCTATGTAGCCCTGTTTGAGCGGGGTTGCCGGGTATGGCCGGTGGCTGAAAGGCCCTACCCCCAACCGGAGTCCAGGAGCCATCCGGTTCTGCTGATTTCCGGCGAGGCGGACCCGATTACGCCGCCGGTTTATGCGGATACACACCTGGATTATCTCACCGACAAGCAACACCTGGTCGTGGCGGGGGGCGGGCACTCCAATTCTGCCCGCGGCTGTATCCCCGAACTGATCGAGCGCTTCCTCAAGGCGCCGGAGACCCCGCTGGATCCGGGCTGCGTAGAGGAGATTCAAAGGCCCCCGTTCATGGTCGACAAATTCGGACCGGAGCTGGGGGCACAGCGCGGGGAGGCGGGGGAGCAAATGGAAATCGGAGGGCGCGGCAGTGATCCGGGTTGAATCAGTCAACAAACAGTTTGCGGGCAGGCGGGTGCTGCACAACCTCAGCTTTTCCGTGCCCGACGGCCGCATCACTGCGCTGCTGGGCGCCAACGGCGCGGGCAAGACGACCTGTCTGCGTATTATCTCCGGTCTGCTGAAAGCTGATGGGGGCGAGGTTTCAGTGGGCGGTCTGGATGTGGCCCGCCACCCCTTGGCCATTCGTCGACAGCTGGGCATCATCGGTGACCGGGAGGGTTTGTACGAGCGCCTCACTGTCGGCGAATATTTGTCCTTTTTTGCCAGTGCCCAGGAAGTGCCCGCTGCGGAGCTGGAGCAGGCGCTGGTGTGTATCCGCGCGGAACTGGAACTGAACGATCTCTGGGACCGGCGCATCAAGGGGTTTTCCCAGGGGGAACGCATGAAGGTCTCCCTGGCCCGGGCACTGGTACACAGGCCCAGCCATTTGATTCTCGATGAGCCCACCCGGGGTCTGGATGTGCTGGCCGCCCGCTTGCTGCGCAAAACGCTGTTGCGATTGCGCGCGGAGGGAACGGCCATACTGTTCTCAAGCCATATCATGGCGGAGGTGCTGGAGCTTTCCGATACAGTGCTGGTTATGGCCGGTGGCACCATCGTTGGCGATGGCACGCCGGATGCGCTTAACGAACAGTCCGGATGTGGCAACCTGGAGGACAGTTTTGTCGCGCTCGCCTATGGAGAGCGGGAGCTAATGGATAAACAGGGGGCACTGCCATGAGTGTGGTAAAGGATTTGTTCTCGCGGCAGATGCGCGCTTTAACGGGCAAAGAGTTTTTGGAAGTCTGGCGCGACCGGCGCGCTCTGATGATCGCCGCGGCTTTCACCCTGCTGTTTCCCGCGCTGATGGTCGGCGCCGGCTCCCTGTCCCTGAAGGTGTTGTCTGAAGACCATGCCAATGTCGCGGTTATCGGTGCTGAATATGCGCCGCTATTGGTGGAGCGGTTGCGGGGAGATGGCTTGCAACTGGAACTCCTGGATGAGGGCTCCCCGCCGGAACTGCTGCGGGAGCGGTATGACCTGGTGCTGCAGATAGAGGCGGCGTTCGAGGAGCGCTACCGGGACCTGTCGACGCCGCAGATTTATTTATACTTGGATGGCTCGGAGCAATCCGGTGGGCGGGGTGCGCAACTTCTGCAGGCGCGCCTGAATGGACTGGAGCGAATCGTTGCGCAACAGCGCCTCTCGGCGCAGGGCATTGCCCCCGGGCTTTTGGCTCCCTGGCAATTGCAGGTGCGCGATGTCAGTACACCCTCCAGCCGTGCGGTGGCGGTGCTCGGTACCTTGGTCCAGGTACTGCTCATTTCGGCGTTGCTGGTGTGCAGTGCGGCCCCGTCGATCGATACCTCCGCCGGGGAGCGCGAACGTATGAGCATCGAAATATTGCTGCAGCAGCCATTGCGAGGCTGGCAGATCATAGTGGCAAAAGTGCTGGCGGTGACCAGCATAGGATGGCTAGGTGCGCTGATCTCGCTGGCGGTGTTAACCATCGCTTTTGCGCTACTGCCTCTGGCGGATATCGGCGTCCAGTTTTCCGCCGACGCCTGGTCGTCGCTGGTGATGGGGTTGTTGCTGCTGCCGCTTGCACTGTTGGTGGCGGTATTGCAGATACTGCTGGCACTGCGTTCGCGGTCCTTCAAGGATGCCCAGATCCAGCTGAATATTTTGCAGGGGCTGCCGCTGATGTTGTTGGTGGTGTGGAACCTGTCCGGTATCGACCTGGAGGCCTCCGCCTGGCAGCTGATCCCGTTTCTCGGTCAGCAACTGTGGTTGAACCTGTTAATGGCGGGGGAGCCCGTATCTGTGCCTATGGCCCTGGCCGGCTCCCTGGTCACCCTTTCGGCTGTGGGGCTGTGTATATTAGTCGGCGCCCGGGCCTTGCGCCGGGAGAGCCTGCTGGGGGCCGCATAGCCGGTGAAGAGAGGTTGGTGAGGGCATGAACGATTCCCGCGAGGGGCTGCTGAGTATCGATTTGGAGTCCATCGCTGCTAATTATCAGGACCTGGCCGAACGCCTGGCCGACGGCAGCCGCTGTGGCGCAGTGGTAAAGGCCAATGCCTACGGCCTGGGTATGGAGCATGTGGCGCCGGCTTTGTATCGACGCGGCTGTCGCGACTTTTTTGTCGCCACTCAGGCCGAGGGGGAGCAGCTGCGTGCCCTGCTGGGCAGTGATGTGTCCATCGCAGTTTTCACCGGGGTGCGGCCGGGCAATGAAGGCCGCTGTATCGGTGCGGGCCTGCTGCCGGTGTTGTTTACCCTGCCGCAGGTGCGGGCCTGGGTGGAGGCCTGCGGGCGGGCAGGGGTCGCGGCGCCCTCGGTGCTCAAAGTGGACACGGGGATGACCCGCCTCGGAATGACTGCGGAGGACTTCGATGTTCTGCTGCAGGACCTCCCTTTACTGAGGGCGGCAAATATTCGCCTGCTGATGAGTCACCTGGCTTGCGCGGACCAGTCTCAGCATCCGCTCAACCGCGTGCAACTGGAAAATTTTCGCCGCGCTGCAGAGCGATTGCGCGAGCGGTTGCCGCAGGTTCGCCTCAGCCTGACCAATTCATCGGGTATTTTTCTCGGCCCGGAATACCACTTCGATATCGCCCGCCCGGGCTCGGCCCTCTTCGGTATCAACCCCACGCCGGGGAGGGAAAACCCCATGCGCGCGGTGGTGGAACTGAGCCTGCCGGTGGTGCAGACGCGCTATGTGAGCCAGCGGCGCCAGGTGGGCTACGGCGCAACCCAGTCGGTGGATGCCGGTACCTGGCTGGCGGTGGCGCGGGGTGGCTATGCCGACGGTATACTGCGCTCTCAGGCGGGTCGCGGTTGCGGCTGGGCCTGTGGCCGGCGGCTGCCGATGGTGGGCAGGGTGTCGATGGACTCCGCCACCTACGATATTTCCGCGCTGGAGCCGGCGGACCGGGATGCCCTGCAGACGATTCAGGTGTTGAACACCGAACTCACGGTGGATGAGGTCGCCGCCCATGCCGGAACCATTGGGTACGAAATTCTTACCGGCCTGGGCCACCGTTACCACCGCCGCTATTTGGGAAGCTGAAATTGTCCCGTAACAATCCATTGCAGACGTTGCGCCCGGTGCTGGAACTGCTGGCCGACGGAGAGGTGCATTCGGGGGAATCCCTGGGCTCCGCGTTGGGCGTGAGCCGTGCGGCAGTGTGGAAGCAGCTGCAGAAGCTGGAGCAGCGGGGAATAGTGCTGGAGTCTGTGAAGGGGCGTGGCTATCGCCTCCCCGGTGGGCTGGACCTGTTGTCGCCGGCGGCGATCGACTCCTATTTAAACCCGGGCGCGCGCGCCCTATTGGGCGGCTTGCAGGTGGTTGACCAGGTGGATTCCACCAACGCCCGTATGCTGGAGCTGCTGGAGCGGCAATGCGGACACGCGGTGGTGATGTTTGCGGAGCAGCAGACGGCTGGCCGCGGCCGCCGCGGTCGCCCCTGGGTGAGTCCCTTTGGTGGCGGAATCCACTTTTCTGTCGGTTGGCAGTTCAGTGGTGGCGTTCAGCTGCTGGAGGGGCTGAGTCTGGCGGTGGGTGTGGCACTGACCAGGGCGATGGCCGAGTTTGATGTGCCGGACCTGCGCGTGAAATGGCCCAACGACATCTGGTGGCGGGGGCGCAAGCTGGCGGGAGTGCTGCTGGAACTCAGCGGGGACCTCACGGACAGTTGCGCTGTGGCAATCGGCATAGGGCTCAATTTTCGCCTGTCGCCCCAGAGTGCGGCGGCTATCGACCAGCCCTGGGCGGAATTGGCGGGTATCAGGCCCGGCCTGGATCGCAATCGGGTTGCGGCGGCGGTGCTCAACCATCTTTTGCCCTTGCTGGAGCAGTATCCGGGGGAGGGGTTCGGCCCCTATCGGGACGCCTGGGTGCAACTGGACCAGTTTGCCGGCCGCCCCGTGATTCTGCGCTCGGCGCAGCGGGAATGGTGTGGTGTGGCCCGCGGGGTGGACGCGTCGGGGGCATTGTTGCTGGAGCTGGATGGCCGGCTGCAGCGCTTCCACGGCGGTGAATTGTCGCTGCGCGAGGCATGTCCGTGATTCTCGAGTTTGACCTGGGAAACTCCTGCGGCAAATGGCGCCAGCTCCGGGCTGGCGCGGTGATGGCGCGAGGCAGTCTGTCCTACGCCGATCTCCACCGCGGTCTGCTGTCGGGGGAAAGTGCGTTGGTGCGCCCGCAGCGGGTGCGCGCGGCCAATGTGGCCGGGGCGCAGGTCGCCGGGGCGCTGCAGCAGGTCATCGGGGACAGGTTCGGTCTGCCGGTGGAGTTTGCCCGTGTGGAGCCAGACTGTGCCGGTGTCACCTGCGCCTATCGGGATGTGGGCCGCTTGGGGGTGGATCGCTGGCTGGCGGTGCTGGCCGCCCACCAGCGCTATCCGGGTCCGGCGCTGGTGGCTGATTGTGGCAGTGCGCTGACCCTGGATCTGCTGGGGGCTGGCGGTCAGCACCTGGGCGGTTATATATTGCCGGGACTTGAATTGATGCACCGGGCGCTGTTTCGGGATACCGACGCGGTCAAGGTCGCACTGGACCCCTCTCCGGGGATGTCGCTGAGTCCCGGGCGGGACACCGAGGAGGCGGTCAACCGCGGACTGCTGCTGATGGCACTGGGGGCTGTGGAGCGTTCACTGCGGCTGCTTCAGTTCCAGAGCGGTGGTGCGGGGCCGCGCCTGTGGCTGACGGGCGGTGACGCTGCGCTGATCTCGTCTTTTTGTGAGTGGCCTTACCAGATAGTGCCGGACCTGGTGCTCGACGGACTGGCGCTCACCAACCCATAACTCTGACTCACATATAAACCCTATGCGCTGGATAGTTTTACTGCTGTTTCTCGTCAATGCTGGCCTCTTTGCCTGGTTTCAGACCCTGGGACAGAGCGTCGACACTCCCGCTGTGCAGCCACCGCCAAAGGAGGCGCAGGGGGAGCGGATACAGCTGCTCAGCGAGGTGCCGGCGAGCAGTCTTGCCGCCGTGGCTCCGCCGCCGCAGCATGTGGAGCCGGAAGCGGCGGAGGACCAGCTCTGCACCATACTGGGCCCGTTCGAAGAAGCGTATCAGGGCGAGGATATTGTGCAGCGCCTGGGGGCCCTGGAGGTGACGGCGCAACTGCGCAACATAGAAATGCAGGGGCAGATGCGCTACTGGGTCTATCTGGCACCGATGGGCTCCCGACGCGAGGCGCTGCACAAACTGCGCCAGTTGCAGGCCGAGGGAATCGACAGCTATGTGATTCCCAAAGGCTCCCTCAGCAACGGCATCTCGTTTGGTATTTTTGCCGAGCGGGGTCGCGCCGCATCACTGGTTGACGACTTGCGCGGACGCGGTATCGATGTCCTTATGCGCGAGGAGCCCCAGACTTATGCGGAGCTCTGGCTGGTTATCCCCCCCGGGGGCAGCGGGCAGTTGGCGGAGGAGTTCTGGCAGGAGCTGCAGTTGGAGTATCCGCAGCTCAGTTTGCGTCAGAACCTCTGTGAGGAAGTGCGCTCCGGCAACCCCGGGCCAGGACAATCCGCCGGTGGTTGAGAAGGCAAATTTCCCGGCCGGGAACGGTTGCTTGTGGGGGGAACATCCCCTAGAATCCCGCCTCCACTTAGGGGCCGAAGCGGGTTCCATATAGTGAGGGAAAGGGCTGGCGTAGCTCAGTTGGTAGAGCAGCTGACTTGTAATCAGCCGGTCGGGGGTTCGACTCCTCTCGCCAGCTCCATTTTGCTTCCCGCGCTGCAAGTCGTCGGATTGTGCAGTTAAGTCTGTGAATTTGAAGGGAAAATTGTTGACAGCGCTCTGGCTGGTGTAGAGAATACACGCCGTTTTCGAGCAGGGGTTCCCGAGTGGCCAAAGGGATCAGACTGTAAATCTGACGCGAAAGCTTCGGTGGTTCGAATCCACCCCCCTGCACCAATTTGACACGCTGGACGGCCGCCGGGCCGGGCAGTGTTGCCAGCGGGAGATGGAAGGGCCTGTGTCTGGAGTCTCCCGTTCGCGGGCATAGTTCAACGGTAGAACCTCAGCCTTCCAAGCTGATGATGCGGGTTCGATTCCCGCTGCCCGCTCCAAGTCGTAGTGCCGGAGTTTCGGGATGTGCCGTCGGTGATCGGCGGCGAGGTAGTGATCTCCGGGGTGCTGTCGCTGTGCCGCCCTCGGGTGACAGATTGTGGCAGTTAAACGCTCATGTAGCTCAGGGGTAGAGCACACCCTTGGTAAGGGTGAGGTCGGCGGTTCAATTCCGCCCATGAGCTCCATTCTTATGACCGCGGGGGCAGAGGTCTCTGCGGTTATTTGTATCCGGGTTTTGGGTTTCGCTGCTCGGGTGCGCCTGTTCCGGAAGTAGGTGCGGGCTTTGTCTGTGTCTATATTAGGAGGCTAGCAATGGCAAAAGAAAAGTTTGAACGTTCCAAGCCCCACGTGAATGTGGGCACCATCGGTCACGTAGACCACGGCAAGACCACCCTTACCGCTGCCCTGACCCGCGTATGTTCGGAAGTCTGGGGCGGTGACGCCGTTGCCTTCGACGGCATCGACAATGCCCCGGAAGAGCGCGAGCGCGGTATCACCATCGCCACCTCCCACGTGGAGTACGAGTCCCCGGTCCGCCACTATGCCCACGTGGACTGCCCCGGACACGCCGACTACGTCAAGAACATGATCACCGGTGCCGCGCAGATGGACGGCGCTATCCTGGTATGTTCCGCTGCCGACGGCCCCATGCCGCAGACCCGCGAACACATCCTCCTGTCCCGTCAGGTAGGTGTACCTTACATCGTTGTGTTCCTGAACAAAGCGGACATGGTCGATGACGAAGAGCTGCTCGAGCTGGTGGAAATGGAAGTGCGCGAACTGCTCGACCAGTACGAATTCCCCGGTGACGACACCCCGATCATCATCGGTTCCGCGCTGATGGCGCTGGAAGGCAAGGACGACAACGAAATGGGTACCACTGCAGTCAAGAAGCTGGTGGAAACCCTGGACGAGTACATCCCTGAGCCGGAGCGCGCCGTAGACCAGCCGTTCCTGATGCCCATCGAAGATGTATTCTCCATCTCCGGCCGCGGTACCGTAGTGACCGGTCGTGTAGAGCGCGGTGTGATCAACACTGGCGATGAAGTTGAGATCGTCGGTATCAAGGAAACCACCACCACCACCTGTACCGGTGTGGAGATGTTCCGCAAGCTGCTGGACGAAGGTCGTGCGGGTGAGAACATCGGCGCCCTG
>NZ_JBFRBC010000023.1:0-54666 GCF_040932045.1 Microbulbifer sp. TYP-18 | reverse complement strand
GGTCACCGCTATGGCATCGGGACTTCGCTCTACCCAGTGCTGCACTCTTTGGTGAACAAAAGCCGGCGGCTCGGAAAATTGAGTCGGGGCGTTGTAGCTCTCCAGTTGGCGCACCCGCTCATCCGGAGTAAGCAGTTTCAACTGACCAATGCGACAATCCTGGTGCGCACTGAGTGCATCCAGCAATTGCAAATAGTGCCCCACAAAACGGCGGATGGTTTCCGCCTTGAAGAGGTCGCGGTTGTATTCCAGTACGCCACTTATGGCTCCGCCCTCTTCCCGTACGTTCATGGTCAGATCGAAGCGCGCCCGCTGACCGCCCGGGGACGACTCCACGGCCCAGGGGGCAAACGCCAGCTCCGGAGCGTCCTGTGTCGCAGTCCGGTCCGCGGGTGAATCCCCGACCGGCGCGGCCACATTTTGCATCGCAAACATGACCTGGAATACCGGGCTGTAACTGAGATTCCGCTCTGGGTTCAGCGTCTTCACCAGCATTTCGAACGGCAATTCCTGATGGGCGAAGGCCGCCAGGATGCGGTCGCGCATCTTGTGCAGCAGCTGCGTGACACTGTCACCGGCATGGGCCCGGAAACGCAGCGCCAGCGTATTGACAAAAAATCCGATAAGACTTTCGGTTTCCTGCCTGGTGCGGTTCGCCACCGGGGTTCCGATAGCGAAATCCCATTGACCACTGGCTCGGGCGAGCAACAGGGCAAACCCGCTGATCATTGTCATAAACAGGGTAACGCCCTGATCCTGGCTCAACTGTTTGAGTGCCAGCGCCAGACGCGGCGGAACGGTGAAGGATTCCAGAGCGCCGCGAAACTGCTGCTCCGGGAGTCTTGCCCAATCGCCAGGCAAGGCCAACAGAGGTGGCAGCCCTTGCAGCTCACTGCGCCAGAAATCCAGCAGATTATCCAGGTTCCCGCCCTGTAATCGCTGCTGCTGCCAGCGGGCGTAGTCGCGGTACTGAATCGGCAATGGCGCTAAGGCTGGTACCTGGGCCCGAACCAGGGCCCGGTAAATAGCACCTAGCTCGCGAAAGAAAATAGACATGGACCAGGCGTCGGATACACTGTGGTGCAGATTCACCAGCAGCAATAGTTCACCAGGCGCTTCCCGGTCGTCGTCGCAGCGCAATTCCAGCAACCGCAGGCGACAGAGTAAGTCGGCATTTAAATCAAACGGATATTGCTGCTCCTGTCGGACTACCCGCTGCAACTGGGCCTCAGTTTCCACCTGCTCCAGTTCCACAGGCGTGGGGTTTCTATCCGGCCTCTGCCAGGGTTGGCCTGCCTTTAGCACAAAGCGGGTGCGCAGGGCCTCCTGTCGTTCCGTTAAAGCTGCGAGGCTCTGCAGCATTACAGCGCGGTCAATATCGCCGATTACCCGACGCGTAAAAACCATGTTATAGACGGAATTAGGCCCGTTTAATTGCGACAGGAACCAAAGCTGCTGCTGTGGAAATGACAGGGGTGCATCGCTATCGTCTGAGGCAGCCAGTACCGGCCCCGTATCCTCGAACTCATCGCCTTCCGCATCCACCAGATACTGTGCCTGTTCGAACAGACTGGGGCGCTCAAAAATGTCTTTGACCGAAAATTTAACCTGGAAGCTGTCCTGAACCAGGCTAACCAATTGAATGGCTTTCAAGGAATGCCCACCCAGGGCGAAGAAACTGTCGTATCGACCCAGCTGCTGAACGCCCAATACCCGCTGCCAAAGGCTCGCCAGTAAGATCTCTACCTCCCCTTCGGGCTCTGTAATTACCCTCTCCCGCAACAACCTGTCGGGCGCCGGCAGGCTCCGCTTATCCACTTTTCCCTGTGCGGTAAGCGGCAGCGAATCGAGCAGGATAATATGGCTGGGCAACATGTAGTTCGGGAGCCGGTGACGTAGAAAACGGTATATTTCAGCGTCATTTACCGCTGCTTTTTCACCTTTGGTACCGACATATGCCACCAAACTGCGGTCGTTCTCCTCACCAACCACAATGACTGCTGCGGCATCAACGACCTCGCAGGCCATTAGGTTCTGTTCGACGTCCTCGAGTTCAACCCGAAAGCCACGCACTTTAACTTGGTGGTCCCGCCGCCCGACAAACAGTAAATACCCATCATCGGAGTATTTCACCAAGTCGCCGGTGCGATAGAGTCGCTCTCCCCCCACTTCCTGTGTAAATGGATTGGGAACAAAACTCTGGGCCGTCGTGGCGCCCTGCCGCCAATAACCATGGGCAAGGCCTTCCCCGGCAATGCACAATTCCCCCACTGCGCCTACCGGACACACCCGCAGATCGGCATCCAGCACATAACAGCGGGTATTGGCGATGGGTTTACCAATGGGTATCTGTCCGAGATCCATTGACCACTGCTTGAGATCAAATGTGGTGGCGACGACTGTAGTCTCAGTGGGGCCATAAGTATTCAGCAAAATAGCTGGCAAACCGGACTGCAACCAGCGGCGCCAGACCGGTGCCGCCATCGCCTCGCCGCCAACAATGATTCGCGTCAGGGATTGCGGCAGTTGTATCCCGGCGGGCAGTGTTGCACACAGGTGGTGCCAGAAAGCCGTGGGCAGGGATGCGATATTGATTTTTTGCCGGTCGACGCCCCGCAGAAAATCCTCGCCCCCCAACAGGAGTTCCGCATCGCGTATCACCAGAGTTGCGCCGGAAAACAGCGACAGACAAATTTCTTCCGCAAAGATATCGAATGCGAAGGATGAAAACTGCAGTATGCGCCTGCCCTCGAGGGAGCCGTGCAGATTTTCGCAGGCGTGTTGATAGGCCACCAGGTTGTGATGGCTGACCAGCACGCCCTTTGGGCGGCCGGTGGAGCCGGACGTGTACAGCATATATGCGGGCAGCTGCGGCATCAGCCCGGGAAGATTGAGATTCCCTTCGCTGTGGCAACAGAGTCTGCCTTCATCCGCTGGGTTTAGCACACGAATATTGAAACCGATAGATTCCGTACTTCGCGGCGTGCCCATCAGCAGCCTGAGGTCGGCATCCCGGCAAATGGTCTCGATGCGTTGAAGTGGCGCATTGATATCCAGCGGTACATAGCAGGCACCGCACTTCAATACCGCCAGCACCGCCACCAGCAGCTGCTCACCCGGTGACAGAAATATGCCCACCTGGGTACCGGGGCCCGCACCTTGTTCCAGTAGCGCGCGGGCCAGGCGATTGGCACGGGCATTGATGGCACTATAGGACCACTGGTCCGCATGGGTTACCAGGGCTATACAGTCGGGGCTTTGCGCCGCTCTGTTTTCAAACAGTTGATGTGCACATAACTTCTTTGCAAAATCACTTTGGGTTCGGTTCCAGATCTGCGTGCAGTGTTGATATTCGACCGGATGGAGCATGGATAATTGGGACAGGGCCCTGGAGGGGGCTTTCACCACCGAATCCATCAACACGGCAAAATTATTGGCCATACGGGCAATGGTGGCCTGGTCGAACAAGTCCGTATTGTAGTTCCAGGCCATGAACAATTGACCGTCTTCCTGCATAGCATTCAGGGTCAGATCGAACTTGGCGTAACTGAATCCTGTGCCAACTGTTTCCATTTCAAGACCGGCCAGTTGCCCGTCGCCGTGATCGTTGTTTTGCAGGATCAACATAAGCTGGAATACGGGCGAATAGGCCAGAGATGGCGCCAGGTCCAATTCAGCCACCAGGTGCTCGAATGGTACCTGCTGGTGTGCGTAGGCATCCCAGGCCTTTTGCCGTGCCTGCAGCAGCAATTCTTTAAAAGATCCAGCTTTATCCAGATGGGTGCGCAACACTATGGTGTTGAGGAAAAAGCCTATTAACCGCTCCACCCCGGACTGTTCACGATTGGCGATCGGAGTGCCTATGACTATGTCACTCTGACCACTGTAACGCCCCAACAAAAGCGCAAAGGCGGCGTTCAGCCCCATAAACAGCGTGGCCCCCTGTGCGCGACAGAGCTCCTCAAACGCAGTTACGGTATCCCGGTCGATCAGGCTGGAGAGGCTCTTTCCACGATTGCTTTGCACTGCCGGCCTGGGCCTGTCCAGCGGCAGACTGTGGACTGCGGGAATCCCCGCCAGGGTCTCGGTCCAAAACTCCAACTGGCGACGCAATTCGTCTCCCGTTACATGCTTCCGCTGCCAGTGGGCATAATCCGCGAACTGAACCTCCAGCGGTGCCAATGGGTTGGCTTGACCCTGACTGAAGGCCCGGTACAGGTTCTGAAACTCATTGTTGAAGACCCCCATAGACCAGCCATCTGCGGCTATATGGTGCATGGTGCGCAACAGCACTATTTCGTCCTGTGCCAACAGGAGAATCTGCCAGCGCAACAGTGGCTCGCAGTCGAGCCTGAAAGGACGGTTGGATTCCTCGCGGCTGAGCTGCTTCAACCGCTGCTCACGCTGTTCCCGGGGCAGATCAGTAAGATCGACAGGGGAAACAGAGCGCGGGAGATACTCCCGTACAATCTGATAGGGAGAGTCACCCACTGCGACGAACACTGTGCGCAGGCTTTCGTGCCGCTCGACAATGGTATTCAGGGCCTGTTCGATGGCCTCCAGGTGGATGTCGCCGCGCAGACGCAATGCAGAGGGCATATTGTAATGCACACTGTTGCCGCCGAGCTGATCCAAAAACCAAAGTCGCTGCTGAGAAAATGCGGAGGGTGCTATTTGCTGATTTGAACTGATACCCAGCTGTTCGTAAATCCGTATAATTTGCGCTTTGCGTGCGGCGAGCGCCTGTTTTAGCGAAGGGGTTAGGGCCTCTCGATCCCCCTTCACTTTCAGTCTGCCATCTATCAACGAGATAAACACATGGACTTCTTTTGCTTGCAGCAGAAACTCCATGGGGTTATCCGGCCAACCTTGCGGCCGCTGCTGAGTATGTGTATTCATCGGTTAGCTTCCAGCTGACTTATCACAATTCAAACTCTTCCATTTCAAATTCGTCGTCAACGTGAAACGCTTCGACTTTTTGCGAGGATACCCTTCCTTCACAACACTCTTTTTCCACCTGCCGGGCAAAATCTGCCAGTCTGACTGCGTCAAATACCGCAGCCAGCGGCAAAGCAATCGACCAGCGTTCATTCACCATGGTCAACATGCGGGTTGCCAGCAGCGAGTGGCCACCCAGCTCAAAAAAATCATCAGCGGTGCTGACCGGATCATCGATTTTCAACAGCTCCTGCCAGATTTTGGCCACACCTTTTTCCACTTCCGTGGTGGGCGGGACAAATTCGCGTGCGGCGGACTTCGATGGCGGTGGCAGCGCCCGCACATCGAGTTTGCCGCTGGCGGTCAATGGCAGTGAAGGCAGCCACACAAACACCGATGGAACCATATAGCTGGGGAGTTGCGATTGGGCGTGACCCCGGCACTCTTCACTGCTCAGTGGCGGCTGGCCCGGCGCCGGTTCGTCACCAACCAGGTAACACACCAGTTGTGCCTGCTCTCCTGGCAACACATGTGAGGCCGCCTGCTTAATTTCATCGCACTGCGTCATAACGGCATTGATCTCACCCAGCTCAATGCGATAGCCCCGCAGCTTGACCTGTTGATCGCGGCGATACAGGAACTGCAGGCTGCCGTCATTTAATATCCGGCCGATATCTCCACTGCGGTAAAGTCGGCTCCCGGGTTGACCCCAGGGGTTGGGCACAAATTTTTCCGCGGTCATGGCGCCGCGCCCCAGATATCCTCGAGCCAAACCGCTACCCGCAATACAGATCTCACCCGGCATACCCTGAGGGCAGAGGTGTCCCTTCTCATCCACCAAATAACACTGACTGCCCTCCAGTGCCCGCCCCACACTTGGAACCGGACATGTTGTGTCAATAGCCCGCACACAGGCATCGACGGTGCACTCGGTGGGGCCGTAGAGATTGAAAAAGCGGCTGCGGTGGGGCCAGTTGGCCAGCCTGTCCCACAGCGACTGTTCTATGGCTTCGCCGCCCACTAATACGATATGGGGAAGTTCCTGAAGCCGCTGATCATCCTCTATCAGCAGGGTCAACAGTGAGGGTGTGCAATCGACCACATCCACGGCACTGGTGTGGAAAAAATCGTACATCTGGCGGCTGTCGGCGCGAATGGATTCCGGCACCATCACCAGGGTTGCACCTTCGAGTAAGGTCACCCACTGCTGCACGGAAGCGTCGAAACCCAGAGAGGCGTTTAGTGCGATGCGCATATCTGCCATTGGCAGTGGCTGATCCCCATAGACACGCTCTTTGAGCCCTTGCAGCAAATTCAAAATACTGCCGTGTTCAACGGCGACGCCTTTTGGCGTCCCGGTAGTGCCCGATGTAAACAGGGTGTAAGCCAGGGAGCCTGTGTGGACCTCAGGCCCCCGAGGAGGGTCTTGCGAATTTTTCCCGCACTGCTCCCGCCCTGCCCCACCAACCAATTGTCCATCGCATAGCGTCAGGCGGATAAGGCTTTGGCGGTGTATATTGTCAATGCGGGCAGCCGGGAATCTGTTATCGATGGGGACATAGGCGGCGCCGGCAAACAACACCGTCAGTAGATCGATAATGACGGAGCTGTGTCTCGACACAACCACGCCCACACGCTCCTCGCTTTTGACCCCCTGTTTGGCCAGCGCCCTGGCTCCCAGTCTCGCCCGCCGCACACATTCGCCGTAACTCACATGTTCGGGCAAGCCACAGGAGGACACTGCCGTCACTGCAATTTTTTCGGCCGTCTGGGCGGCCCGGTAGACAAAGGCAGAGGGGACCGGCAGTTGTTCAGTTGTGCAGACTTCCGGGGCCGGCGGTGGCGGTGGCAACAGCCATCGGCATTCAACTGGAACCAGATCCGGGTGGCAGACCAGCGATTGCAGCATTTGTCGGTACAACTGCTCCAAGCGCACTATGGTCGCCGCATCGAAGAGCTGTGTATTGTATTCAAAGGCGATATCCATCGACTGGTCGCCATCGGTGACAGCACAGGTCAAATCGAAGTGCGCGACTCCCTGTTCGAGTTCGTCGAGTTCCAGATAGTGAATCTGCGACTGGGTCTGCGCCTCTTGCCGCTGGAAACTGAATACCACTTGAAATAGCGGGGTGATATTGCGCACTCGGGAAGGATTGATCACTTCCACCAACTGTTCGAAAGGCAATTCCTTGTGGGCCAGCGCAGCCATGATCTGCCCATGCTGTGCCTGCACATAGTGACGCAGTGGTTTGTCTGCCGGCGTTTGAAAGCGGATTACCAATGTATTCACGAAAAACCCGATTTGGGATTGATCGCGCGGCTTGTCCCTGAGGCTCACCGGCATGCCGATGGCCAGGTCGGATTGACCGGACCAGCGGGACAACAGCAGGGCGAATACACTCATCATGAGACTGTTGACGCTAACGCCCCAGTCCCTCGCCTGCCTGCCGAGAGACGCTGCCAGGCTCTGTGGCAGCGACTGCCGGTGCAGGGCGCCCTCATGGCTTTGTTCGCCGGGGCGCGGCATGTCGGTAGGTAGATCCAGGTGGGGAGGCAGG
Organism: Microbulbifer sp. TYP-18; assembly: GCF_040932045.1. Taxonomy (NCBI): domain Bacteria; kingdom Pseudomonadati; phylum Pseudomonadota; class Gammaproteobacteria; order Cellvibrionales; family Microbulbiferaceae; genus Microbulbifer; species Microbulbifer sp. TYP-18. The sequence continues at coordinate 47,170 of NZ_JBFRBC010000023.1, read as the reverse complement.
CCCTGTAAATAGGTCTGCCAGAACTCCAGTTCGAGGTTGTGATCTTTCGGCAACAGGGCAGCGGACGGAAGCCGGCTTCCTGGTGGCGGCTCCGGGACAGAGTTTCCACCCCCATCCAGCAAGGCCCCATAGTGGTGTTGCAGCTCCTGTAACAACAGGATCTTGGAGGCGCCGTCGAACACTGAGTGGTGCAGCAGCCAAAACAATACCACTGGACCATCGCCACCGGCCTGCAGCAGACGCACTTGGCAAAGTCGCTCGCCGTTGAGATCAAAGGCGTGCATCCGGGCGCGACGGATTTCCGCCACCAGTTGTGCCATGGAATCCAACACTTCCAGGGATGGCGGTAGAAGCGGATCCAGCAATAGCTGCTGAGGCCCTTCGCCGGAACTTTCGAAGCAACAGCGCAGAGAGGGCTGTGCGCTGAACACTCGGGTCAGCGCCGCGGACAGGCACTGCCAGTCCACGGGTTCCTGCAGGCGCATCAACAGGGGAATATTGTAGGTTGCGGTCGGCCCCTGGTACTGGTGCAAAAACCACAGCCGCCTTTGGCCGTAGGACAGAGGGGCGCGCGCGCGCGGTTGCGCCGTGTCCCCCTCCCCCGCCGCAGAGCTTGTATCGCACACTGCATCCGCCGCGCCGGCGATATAGGCGGCCTGGGATTTGAGATTCGAATGGCGGTAGAGGCCGGCCATACCCACATCTTTGCCCAATGCGACCGGTATCTGCGCTGCCAGCTGCATCAGTAACAGCGAGTGGCCTCCGAGAGAAAAGAAATCATCCTCCCTGCCAACCCTGGGCAGATGCAACAGTTGCGACCAGAGTGCAGCCAGGCGTTGTTCACCGGCGGTGGCGGGTTCCTGATATTGGGTTTCAAGGCGGGTTTGCGGCGGCGGTAACCGCGTGGTATCCAGTTTGCCGCTGATATTCAGGGGGAGTTGCGCCAGTGGAATGAATGCCTGGGGCAGCATGTAGTCGGGCAATTGGGTACTGGCCTGTTGCCGGATATCCATCACCAGATTGTGCAAACGATCACTTTGGCTTACGCAGGCTTCAGGGGCCGCTCCCTCTTCCGATGGCTCGCGCAAGTAGTCGCAAAGACTGGGGTCTTTGGGCACCAGATAAGCGCAAAGCACACCCTGGGGTTGCGGCCACCAGTGCACCCGCACCTGCGCGATTGCGTCGTGACTGGCCAGGCAATGTTCAACTTCAGAAAGTTCTACCCGGAAGCCCCGAATTTGTACCTGCTGGTCCCGGCGTCCGATAAATTCCAGCCGCGACGGCAGGCCCTGATCATCCGGTCGCCAGCGCACCAGGTCACCGCTGCGATAGAGCCTTTCCCCGACCTGACCGGATGCTGCAAACGGATCGGGCACGAACCTTTCCGCTGTGAGACCCGGCTGGCCCCAGTATCCCAGCGACAGTGCCCGACCACCGATGTAAAGCTCCCCCGTTGTTCCAACCGGACAGGGCTGGCCACTATCATCCAGTACCAACAAACGGGTATTGGCCACCGCACGTCCGATACTGTTGACGCAGATCTGCGTCCCATAGTGCAGATCCTGCGCGGCGGTCACAGTGGTTTCCGTGGGGCCGTACTTGTTGATTAATGTCCTGCCCCAAACCGATTTGACCTGTGGAGTACAGGCCTCGCCGGCACTGATCACCCGCAAATTCGGCAGAATTCCCGATCCTTCGCCAGCGCTATATAAACCCGTCTGTGCCAATACCGCTAACAGTCCCGGTGTCCCGTGCAAATGACTGATTTTCTGATCGACCAGTGTCCGCTGGAGGAACTTCACTTCCCGCATACACGGCTGGGCTGCCAGGCAAAGTGTGGCACCCGTGAGCAAACATAAAAATAACTGTTCCACCGAGGCGTCGAATACGTAATCCGCCGTCCACAGGGCCCGCTCAGCGGAATTAAAATTCAAACTCTGCTGCTGGTGTGCAATAAGGTTGACGACGGAGCGGTGTTGCACCATCACCGCCTTGGGCGCGCCCGTACTGCCGGAGGTATACAGCAGATAAGCCAGAGCACTGCCCGACCACTGGGGTTGGGTATCGGCGGTGGCCGTTAAGGGGCCCGCTCTGTCCAGTTCGCCAATGTCCAGTACCCTTGGCGTTGCGTCCACAAGCTCATCGGGCAACTGGTCGCGCCGACAGATAACGGCAACTGCGCCACTGCGACGCATTAGTGTGGATACGCGGCCGGCCGGTTGCCGGGGGGACAAAGGCACATAGGCCGCGCCCGCCTGGAGCACCGCCAATATGGCGGTCACCGCATCGATACTCTTTTCCAGGTATACCGCCACGAACGGCGGCTGACCTGTTCCGGCACGGGCATTGACCAATGGGAAAATAGGTTGTGCCCATCGGTCCACTCTGGCAGCCAGGCAGCGGTAACTTATATGCCGCTGCTCATCCAGAGCCACCAGGGCCACTGCATCCGCCCGGGTAGCGGCTCGTGCGTGAAAAGCCGCAGCGATATTTTCCACCGCGGGCAGAGACAGGCTTGGGCCCTGCCCCGCCTGACAGAGTGCTGCCAAATCATCCGGAGGCAACAGACTGATCTGAGAAATCGGCGCCCCGCCCCGCTCCAGCAAGGCCACCAGCGCGCGCCGATAGGTTGCGGCCACGGCTTGCATAGAAGCGGTATTGAACTGTGCGCTGGGGTAAATCAACTCGCCCTGGATGGAGTGGGCGGAATCGCGCAGTGAAAACTGCCAGTCGAATTTGGCGGGCAAATACAGTTGACGCTTTTCAATCCAGGGCAGGCGGGTGACCGACGCCTCCTCTCCATCATCGCTGGTGTTCCAGTCAAAAAACACCTGGACCAGCGGGGCCTGGGGTGATTTTTGCCAGGCCTGCACCACCTTGTCGAAAGGCAGTTCCTGATAGCGTTTCGCGTCCGCGATGCGCTCGAACAAAGTAGAGATAAGTTGTGTCACCGGCATAGACGGGGACAGGCGCATCCGCAGCGCCAGGGTATTGGCAAAGAAGCCCACCAGCCCATGGGTTTCCGGGTGAGGCCGGTTGTCGGAAACAGTGCCGACAACCAGGTCAAGGCGGTTGCAATGATGTGCCAGGGTCAGATAAACAGCACCCAACAGCACAGCATAGCGGCTGACCCCCTGCTGTCTGGCGAGTGCATCCAGGCGGCGACTGATTTCCGGGTCAAGCGGCAGGGGAACGCAGGCACCCTGAGAGTCAGATACAGCCGCCGATGCGCTGACCGGCAGTGTCAGAGGGGCGTAATCCTGCAATTGCGCCTGCCAATATTCTCTGGCTTCATCCAGAGCCGGGCTCGATACACTTTGTGTTTGCCAGTGGGCGTAATCCCAGTAGTCGATCGGGAGTTCCGGCAGGGCCACCGTTTCACCCCGCTGCAGACCGCTAAACACCTGGTGCAACTCTTGGAAAAAAACCTGCTGGGACCAGCCGTCGAAGGCGATATGGTGCAACACCAGCAGCACAAAATGGTTGGCTTCCCCTGTCACCCGATAGTGGACCAGACGCAGACCCGGATTCCTGGATAAATCGAAAACCTCCGCCACCTGCCGGCGAATGGATTTCTCCAGTTCCGCCTGTGAGGCCAGCCGTTTTTCCCGCACCTCCACGGGGCCGGACACAGATACGGGCACCGGGTCTCCCCCGCGCATGGGATACGCTGTGCGCAGCACCGGGTGGCGCTGGCAAAGCCGTTGTAAAGCCTGCAACAGGAGCACCGAGTGCAGCTCCGACACCCGAAACAGAAACGGAATGTGGTAGTCGCTGCGCCCCGGATCCAGCTGGTGCAAATAAAGCAGTCCTTTTTGCCCGTGGGACAGCGCCGGCGCCGATCCGTCGGGTCGCCGGTCGATTGTCGGAACCTGGTCGGTTACCAGATGGTCCTGGAGCCGCGCGATGGTGGGATAGCGGTAAATGAGGGACAGGGGAATTTCAACACCCAGTCGCTGGCGGCTCAGTGCGCTCAAACGCACCGCCAGAAGGGAATGCCCCCCCAGTTGGAAAAAGTGGTCGTCAATGCCCAGTTCCGGCCGGCACAGGACTTCCCGCCAGATTTCGCACAGGGCCGCTTCCCGCTGGGTCCGCGGCGCCCTGGATGTGGAACGCGACTCCGCCTTTGGCAGCGGCAGCGCGGACACGTCGAGCTTTGCATTGGCGTTTAACGGCAATGCCCGCAGCGGGATAAGATCATCCGGCAACATATAGGTGGGCAGACTTGTGGCCAGCTGCGCGAAAACAGACTGGCCATCCCACTCTGCATCAGGATCCCGGGGAACCACATAGGCCAGCAATTGGCCATCAACACCCCGATGCCCGGCATCGCGCCACAACACCCGGGCCTGGGCCACCGGGGGCAACTGCTGTAGCTGGTATTCGATTTCCCCCGGCTCTATCCGGAAGCCCCGCCGTTTGATTTGTTGGTCCGAGCGGCCTTCGAAAATGAGTCGACCGCGGTGGTCGCTGCGCACCAGGTCACCGGTGCGGTAGAGCCTGGCTCCCGACCTGCCGCTGAAGGCGTCGGGCACAAAGCGCTCGGCAGTTGTGCCGGGCTGTCGCACATAGCCCGCCGCCAGTCCTTCGCCCCCCACCCATAGTTCCCCCCGCGCACCACTGGGTTGAACCCGGCCGTCACGCGACACCACATAGGCATAGGACTGGTCAATCGCGTAGCCAATAGGCAATTCCCCACCTGGGGCAGGGAGGGAATCCCCCGCACCAATAGAAAAACAGGTGGAAAAAGTGGTGTTTTCCGTCGGTCCATAGCCGTTGACCAGGGTGAGTCTGCAATCGGCGGCCCGCAGGCGGTGAATATCGTCCGCCGACATGGCCTCACCCCCAACGATCAACTGCCGGAGTGGGCGAAACAAACTGGCATCAGTGGCCAGATGCTGGCGAAACAATTGAGTGGTCATCAACATGGCACTAATGGACAGGCCTTTGATGGCCTCACCCAATGTCCAGCTCTGCAGTAAATGGTCGTCGGGCACCAGGTGCAGGTTGGCCCCGTTGAGAAGAGTTCCCCAAAACTCGTAGGTGGTAGCGTCGAAGGCCATGGCGCAGGTCCACAGCAGGCGATCGCTCTCATGGATCGGGACCGCCGACCGGTCATTGGCAAGCCGCAATACCCCCCGCTGGGGCACTGCCACGCCCTTGGGAAATCCGGTGGAACCGGAGGTAAACATGACGTACGCCAGGCTGTCACCGGTAATATCCGACAGCCGGGGCAATGACTGTATGCAGTCGCGGGGTAAGTTCGCTATGTTCAACACAGTCACTGCAGACGAATCCTGCTCGATCTGTGCGGCCTCCGCTGTCTGCAACAGGCAGCGGCAGCCGGCCTGCGCCAGCATACGGCTCCACTGCGCGGCTGGACGCTTTTCGTCGATGGCCACATAGGCGACTCCCAGCCGCGCACAAGCCAGCATGGCAAGTGCCCACCGGTAGTTGCGTGGCCCGGCAATCGCGACTGTCGGTGCGCCGTTAGCCGCCGCACCCGCGGCCAGTAGCTGCGCGGCCAGCACTTCGGCACCCAGGTGCAGCGCGCCATAGCTGAGGTGGATGGGGGCAACTTGTTCCAGAGGGTGTTGGCTGATGGCCACCTTGTCCGGCTGCGCCTCCACCCTCTGTAAAAATTGCTGGTACAGGGTGGTGCGGCCTTGCTCTGTTTCGCCGGGCCGGGAAATCGAATCCCGGCCCGGCGGCAGAGCTGAAGGCGCTGTGCGGACCAGGCTCCACAAGGGTGAATGATCGCCGTCGACCATCCCCTCCAATAGCTGCAGGATAAGGACCCCCAGGCCGGCTATGGTTTCAGAGGCGAATAAGGTGCGCGCATAATTGGCCCTGAGCCGCAGGCCCTGTCGGGTTTTGCTCGCGGTGACAGTCACATCGAACATGGCCGGGGCGGTCGGCAGCCATGAATACTGGTCGAAAGACGGCGCAGCCCAGTCCGGGACTGGCTGGATGCTTTCGTCCTCGAAATTGAATACACATTGAAACAGCGGATGCCGACTGTCATCCCGGGGGGGCGCTATGGCGGCAACCAACTGGTCGAAGGGCAGTCCCTGATGCGCTTTTGCCTCCCCCAGCAGCCGGTGAAGTTTTGCCAGATAGTCGCGTACCGATAAGGAAAAGTTGAGGTCGATACGCAGCGGCAGCATATTGACAAAACAGCCGATCAGGGGAAGCAGGTCGGGGTGCTGCCGCGTGCTGAAAGGAGCCCCGATCACCAGCTGCCTGCGGTTTCCCAGTATGGCCAGGGCGAGGGCGTAAGCACCTAATAGTAGCGCATACAGACTGGTGCGGCGGCGCCTGGCAAAGGACTCGCAGCGCTGCAACCAGGATGCGTCCAGTTGCCAATCCATTTCCGCGCCGGAACTGTCGAAAATCGCGGGTCGGGGAAAATCGGCCGGCAATTCTGCAGCTTCCGCGCCCGCCAGAGCCGCGCGCCAGTAGTCCAAAGGGACCTGCATCTGCCCCGGCGTTAACACCCGCCTTTGCCAAGCGGCATAATCGCGGTACTGCACCGGTAATTGTGGAAGCGGGTCGGCCAGTGCTCCCGGCGCCTCCTCTCCCGCGGCTACCCCAATCTCCGGCCCCGGCTTTTGCCTCCATCCTGCCACACGTAAAACGGTATTGAGTTCTTCTATAAATATGTCCAGCGACAGGCCGTCAAATGCGATGTGGTGCCACACCAGCAAAACATAATAATGGTCCGCACAGTGAAAGCAGTGAGCCCGCAAGCTCGCATCCCGCTGCAAGTCAAAAGGGTTCTGAACCCGGTCGCCGATCGCCTTGCGCAGATCGGATTCCCCGGCCAGCTGCAGCACCTCCAGCTCCATGGGTTCACAGCCACCATCCCGCTGCTGCTCCCGATCGTCGTAGAGGCTGAACAGAACCCGGTGCCGTTGGCACACCCTGTGGATGGCATCACCCAGCGACTGGATCTCCGGCATCTCAATCCCGGCCGGTAGTCTCCACAATTTGGGCACATGGTAGAGGCTGGGTTCGCTGCTTATCAGCGCGGACACCTGCAGGCGCCGCTGCTCGAACGACAGGGGCGCAGAATCGGATTGTGCGGAGGGAATTTCCGTTAGTGCGCCGCTAGTCAGCGCCGCCAGTGCGGCGGCTGTGCCATGCTGGTGAATGGCGGATGCGGACACGGGAAAACCCAGCCACCGGTGAATTTCCGCCGAGGCGCGCATCGCCAGAATCGAATTGCCCCCCAGGGCAAAAAAATGATCACCCCGCCCGACCCGCTGCACATGGAGCAGGGTTGCAAAAATTTCGCACAGTGTCCGCTCTGTGTCGTTGCGCGGAGTGCCCCCCGCCACGGGATCATCGGGTGCCGGCAGTGCAGCGCGGTCGAGTTTGCCGTTGGGGGTCAACGGCAGGGCAGGCATCAACACGATACCCGCGGGCAACATATATTCGGGCAGCACCTTTGCCAGTCCGGCCTTGATACTGTCAATGCCCGGCCGCTGCCCTTCCCGGGGCACCCCATAGGCCAGCAGCACCTTGACGCCTCCCCGGTCCGCCACTATCACCCGCGCCTGAGCGATTTCCTCCGTGCGCAACAGCGCCGCTTCCACTTCGGCGACTTCCACCCGGTGGCCGCGAATTTTTACCTGCTGATCCGCGCGACCGCAGTATTCCAGAGCGCCCTGCTGATTTCTGCGCGCCAGGTCGCCGGTGCGGTAGAGTCTCGTCCCGTCCCCGTATGGGTTGGGGAGAAACCGTTCGGCGGTCTGGCCCGGTGCGCGGCAATAACCCCGCGCCAGGCCCGCGCCAGCCAGAAAGAGTTCTCCCACCACACCATCGGCTAGTGGCTGCAGTCCTTCATCCAATACCAGCGCCGAGGTATTTTCCAGCGGGCAACCGATACTGGTTGTCTGCTGGGCGCTCACGCGCGTGCCCGTGGCATAGATGGCGGCCTCGGTGGGTCCGTAGTAATTATGGAGTGGCAGTGATTGCGACCAGTGAACAGCGGTAGCTTTATCACAGGGTTCACCGGCGATGACCAAAGCGCGTAGATGCGGTAGTGCCTGCTTGGGCAACAGGGCTAAAACCGCTGGCGGCAGATACAGGTAATTAAGCTGGTGCTGGACAAGGTAGCAAAAGAGCAGATTGCAATCCTTGCGCACCGAATTGTCCAGCAAATGCAATTGACCACCGAAACACAGACAGCCGAATATTTCCGCCACCGACACATCAAAGGTGACATTGGCAAATGCACCCACCCGCTCAGTGCCCGCACCGATTGCATACACGCCCGCCATTGCCGACAGGGTATTGCTCACCTGCCGGTGTTCGACCATAACCCCCTTGGGCTTGCCGGTGGAGCCGGAGGTAAACATCACATAGGCCAGCTGCGCATCACTCAGACGGGGCCAGCGCTTCGGAGTAGTCGACGGAGCCAGCCGGTCGGACCAAATAACCGGCCTGGCCGCGTCCAGATGTCCCAGTGCCAGATGAATCAAAGCCTGGTGACGGGACTGGCTGATCAGCCAGCGACAGTCGCCGGCTGCGACTATGGTAGCGAAACGCTGAGGGGGGCCTTCGGGATCGATAGGAACATAGGCGGCACCGGCTTTCATCACCGCCAGCATGGCAATAACCATATCGGGGCTGCGATCGAGGCAAAGAGCTACCCTGGCCTCCGCTGCAAAGCCAGTCTGTGCCAATAAAACTGCGGCCAGCGCGTCGACCTTTTGCCCCAGTTGCCGATAACTCAGTGCCTGACCCTGAGCCACAAGTGCAACGGCGTCCGGGCGCAACGCAACCTGTTGGTCGAACAGCGTGAAAATATTCATAGGAGATCAACCACTGCCTGCGCGGCATAGAGGGCCGGGCAACGTCGGAACAGTGCGCTGGGTCGCGCTATCAGAGAATTGCGACTGAGGGCCGCTTACAAATCAAATTCGTCCAAATCCCAATCGACGGCTTCCGACAGACGACGGATTTCCTCTTGGGTTTCACCCTGTTCGGCCTTGTCGTCGATAAACGCGGCCATTTCACCCACAGTGGGCAGGCGGAACACATCGGGAAGTGCGATCGTCACATCGAGACGCTGCTTGATCTGCGTCACCACTTTCATTGCCAGCAGAGAGTGTCCGCCCAATTGAAAAAAGGAATCCGCGGTGCCAATTTCGTCCTCGGGCAAACCCAGCAGCTCCGACCAGATTTCGACCAACGCCACTTCACTGTCCGTGTCGGGCGCCACATATTCATTGGTGCGCATGGCGCTCATATCCGGCGCTGGCAGTGCACTGCGATCCACTTTGCCATTGGCGTTGAGAGGCAGGGCGTCCAGAATGACGTAGGCCGACGGCCGCATGTAATCGGGCAATACGCCCTGCAGATGCTCCATGAGCTGTCGGCGAAGCTCGGCATCGGTATGCTCCGACACCTCCTCCGAATCCGCCGGTTCGCGCACAATATAGGCCACCAACCGCTGTTCCACCGCATCGTCCTGACGCACAACGGCCAGGGACTGGGCCACCAGTTGGTGCCGATTGATGTGTTGCTCGATTTCTCCGGGTTCGATACGGAAACCACGGATTTTTGCCTGAAAATCGCTGCGCCCCACATAGCGCAACTGACCCTTATCGCACCCTTGCACAAGCTCCAGCTTCACCCGGTCACCGGTGCGGTAGAGTCGCTCTCCAGGGGTGTTGGCAAATGGATTGGGAACGAAGCACCGGGCCGTTTCGCCGGCGCGATGGAAATACCCCTGCGCCAGTCCCACACCCGCCACGCACAGTTCGCCCGCAACACCGGGCGCAACCGGTTTTCCCTCTTGATCCAATACCAACAGCTGATGGTTATCCACCGGTGTGCCCAGGTCCGCGTAATCTTCTCCCGACACCTGGTGCAAAGCGACAGCACCAGCGCTGACATCAGCAGCCATTTCCGTAGACCCGTAAACATTCCAAAGGTCTGCATTGGGGAAGCACTGCGCGAACGCTTCCCGGGCAGGTGGCTGCAGAGCCTCGCCACTGCAATAAACTGCACGTATGGCCCCAGCCCGCAATCCCCCCGTGTGCATTATGCTGTTGAGCAGAGAGGGGACCAGCGTGATGCGACTGACGGGCCAGCGGTTCAAAGCGCGATGAAGACCCGGAACATTCTTGACATCGATGTCGGACAGCACCACCAGGGGCAGGCCCAGGCTCAACGGCTGAAAGAATTCCGCCACATGGTCCACAAAGCCAATACGGGTCTTTTGGCAGAAGACATCGTCGCTACTGATATCCTGGGTTCGCGACCACCAATCGAGGCGATTGCGCAGGCTTGCGTGGGAGAGCAGCACACCCTTGGGCCTACCCGTGGAGCCCGAGGTATACAGCACGCAGGCCGGCTGCGACGGCGCAACCTCCACACTTAGGCGGCCACAGCCAGTGGCCGACAAGCTGTCCTCCCAGGATTCATCCATGTTGACAACCGGGACATCGCCCAGAGACAACTGGGGAAGAGTCTGGGTTTCCAGCAAAATCAGTTCGACGCGGGCATCGCGGAGAATATGCTGATTTCTCGCCTCCGGATGATCCGGATCGATGGGAACATAAGCCGCCCCGCTTTTTAATACCGCCAATATGGCAATCAGCAATTTGGGCGAGCGGGTGAGGCAGAGTCCGACTCTGCTCTGACTCCCTACACCCTGGGCCTGCAGGCGCTGTGCCCATTCATTGGCGATCTGATCGAGGGCACCGTAACTCAAGTGGTAGGGATTCCACACCAGTGCAGTGGCGTCGGGGCGCCGTTGCGCATGCTCTTCCACCAAAGTGTGAATGCCGATCGGAATTGAAGTGGAAGGGCGCATCGCCGCCTTGGGCAACAGAGAAAGTACCGATTCCGGGGTCACCGGACTGATGTCCTGCACACGGCGCTGGTTATCGGTCTCCATCTGTTGTAGCAGTGCGTCCAGCGCCTTTAACACATAACTGCACAGGCGTTCCGGCGCAACCGCTGCAACACTGATTGCGTCCAGGCTGAAATCCTCGCCCCAGTCACTGACGGACAGCGATATGGGGTAATTGTTTTTTTCATCCCCACCGAGTCCGCGCACCGCCGACGTCTCCGTTGCCTCGCTATCGGGTTCGGCCACCCGGCGCGAATGGCGATAATTCAGCAGTGCACTGAACAGCGGCACATTGTCGCGCACGCCGGCGCTGCGCTGCGCCAGGGAGAGGGATGTCTGTTCATATTCCAGCAGGGATCTGAGAGACACATCGATTTGCGCGATAAACTCCTCGACGGAACCGTAGATCCTGACGCGCAGAGGCAGGGTGTTGATAAACAGCCCCAGCATGCGATCCGCGCCGGGGATATTCTGCAGGCGCCCGGATAACACAGTGCCAAAGACCACATCGTCTCGCCCACAGGTGGCGCCGACCACCAGGGCCCAGGCCGCATGGAAAAGCGTCGCCGGGCTGACCTGATAGCTGCGCGCCACTGCGCGGATACGCAGAGCGTCGGAGGTCTCCAGCTCCCGGTGATATCGCTTCAGTCCGAGACCATCGCCATGTACATTGTGCTGGTCGAAGGGATAGCAGGGCTCAGTCACATCACCGAGCTGCTGGCGGAAATAGGCCGCGGCATCCTGGGTTCTGCCCCGCATCTGTGTATAGGCAACGAATTCCCGATAGGGTACCGGCTCCGGCAGGTCACTGCCTTTGCCGGCTACAAAGGCCGACATCTCCGCGCGCAGCATCGCATCGCCCACATGGTCCGAAATAATATGGTGAAACTGCAGTAGAAAATAATGCTGATGGCGGCGTTCATCGCTGACAATCAGCACGCGCAGCAGGGGGGCATCCCGCAACACCATGGGCGGCAATTGTGCGCGCAGATAGGCGGGCGTAATCGCGGCGCCGTCTCCTGTATAGGTATGTCGGTGCACCGGCAGGGGGCATTGACGCAGGACCACTTGCAGGGCTTCGGGCAACTCCTCATGGACAATCGCAGTGCGGAGAATATCGTGCCGGTCCACCACCTGCTGCAGAGCCCACAGCATACGGTCGAGCATCTCCTCCTCTTCCACGACAAATGTCTTGTCGATCAGGAAGGGATCGGCTTGGGGATTCATCAAATGGTGAAAAAGGATGCCCTCCTGCAAGGGCGCCAGGGGGTAGATGTCCTGTATATTCTCTGCGCCACCGGGTATCCGTTCACATACCCCGGCTATATCGGCTTCCCCCAGGGTTACCAGCGGCAGCATGTCGGGGGTAATGTGCTGGCAGCGATCGGGAATGCCATTGGCCGGCGCACTGAATTGTTCAGCCGGTTCAAGCTGCTCCAGTGCCGCAGCGAGGTCCTTCAGCCGCGGATTGTCCATAATCAGGCGCACGGATGTGTCGACACCCTGTTGCTGCAATTGGGCATGCAGGGACATCACCAGCAGCGAATGCCCCCCGAGCGCAAAGAAATTGTCGTCTATGCCGATTGCCGCCGGGTCCCGCCCCAGGAGCTCCGCCCACAGCGCCGCCAGTTGCCGTTCCATGGCCGTCTCCGGAGCCCTGTAGGCTTCCGCGTTTTGCAGGTCCGCGGCCTGGGCCTGCAAGGCCTTGCGGTCCACCTTATCGTTGGCGGTCAGGGGCAGTTGGGCGACAAGCTCGATATGGTTTGGCAGCGCGTGATCCGGCAGGCGCCGGCGCAGCTGCTGCGCCAGCGATGCAGCGCTGCTGTCGGTGTCCGTCACCACCGCAAAAGCCACTAGCTGCACGCTGCCACGGCTATCCGCGACAGCGACCGCGGCGGCCGCGGCAACGCAATCGCATTGCTGTAATTGCTGCTCCACTTCGCCCAGTTCGATACGAAATCCCCGGACTTTAATTTGCTGATCGGAGCGCCCCACAAAACTCAGGGTGGCCCCCCATTCCGCCGTCGCCATTTTGACCAGGTCACCGGTCCGGTAGAGGCGCTCCCCCGCCGTTTGTGCAAACGGGTTGGGCAGGAAATGCTCCGCGGTCAGAGCGGCGCGCCCCCAGTAACCCCGGGCCAGTCCCCCACCGGCGAGACAGAGTTCCCCTTCGGCACCTATGGGCACCTGCTGCAGATCCGCGTCCAGCACATAGGCGCTGACATTTTCGATCGGTGTCCCTATGTGCAACTGCTCCTGCCGGGTCGATACTTCCGCACAGGTCGCCACCACCGTATTCTCGGTGGGCCCGTAGGCATTAAATACCCGGCACCTATGTGCCCAACGTTTCAGGCGCGACAAGGCGGGACTCTCGCCACCGACGGTGAGGGTTTCCAGGGCCACTGCATCCCGTGGGTCCAGGAGCGCCAACAGTGCCGGTGGGAAAAATGCATAGGTGATGGATTGCCGCCTCAGCAAATCACCCAGAGCCGGAAGCGAGCGGGACTGCTCCAGGTCCGGCAACACCAGGGTACCGCCGGACAGCAGAGTCATGCCCCAGTCCCAGGTGGCCGCATCGAAACTGAAGGAGGCAAACTGAAGGCTGCGGCTGCGCTCGTTCAGCTGATAATGAGGGCGTTGAAAGTGGCACAGGTTGTACAGACTTCGGTGGCTGACCACGACGCCTTTTGGCTGCCCGGTGCTGCCCGAGGTGTAAATCATATAGGCGGCGTTGTCGGGGTGGGGGCTGGGCCGATGCCGGGCCTGCCCGGATTCACAGGGAAGCTCCAGGTCGAGGTTCAGTTTCGGCACCTCCACCGCCGCCAGAGTTTTGGCACTCTGCCCATCGACCACACACAGAGCCGCCTGGCTGTCCCCGATCATATAGGCCAGACGGGAGCTGGGATATTGCGGATCCATGGGCACATACGCAGCGCCACAGCGCAAAGTGGCCAGAATCGCCACCAGCATCGAAGGAGTTCGAGGGAGGCACAGGGCCACGCGGGATTCCGGCGCAATACCACATAGGGACATGGCTTTGGCCAGCGCTTCAACCCGATCATCGAGTTCGGCGTAAGTCAGGTGCTGACCGCCCGCCACCAGCGCCACAGCGTCGGCCCGGCGCTCCCCGTGGGCGGCGACACCCAGGTGTACAAACGGCGCAGTGGTATTGGGCAGGCACGCCTCCGTGTCGTTGAACAGAGCCAACTGCCGACGCTCCCCCTCCGGCAGGCTCAACAGTTGCGAAGCCGGCGCCTCACCCTGTGTCGTCACCAGGTTATCGACAATCTGTTTCAGGGTGCCCAACAGCAGGCCAACCACTCGTTCAGCGCCGATGCTTTGCGGCAGCTGGGCGTGCACGCTGAAATCATCCGACCAGTCACTGACCGACAGTTCGAACGGGTAGTTGGTTTTGCCATCGGCGCCCAGATTGCGAACCGTGGCTTTCTCCCCTTCCCCCCCAGGGAGCGCCTGCCCGCGCCGGGAGTGGCGGTAATTGAGCAGGGCACTGAACAGCGGCACATCGTTGCTGACACTGGAGTGGCTCAGAGCTTCCGTCAGCGGGGTCAGTTCGTAGTCCAGCAGTGCCTTGAGTTTGAGATCGGTGTCCCGCAGGGCGTCGCGGACGCTGAGGCCGCGCAGGTCAATCCTGACCGGCAATGTGTTCATCACCAGACCCACCAGCCGCTCGATACCGGGAGCCCCCTGGAGACGCCCGGAAAGGACTGTGCCGAAAACCACATCCTGACGGCCGCTGCAGGCCCCCACTACCCTGGCCCAGGCCAGATGAAAAATACTCGCTGGGCTCATATTCATGGACCGGCACAGGGCCCGAATTTGTCTGGCCACCGATTCGGGAAGCTGCGCCTGGGCGCGCTCCAAAGTCTCGTCGACGGTGTGCACGTCACCCAGGCCGAAAGGCAGCGTCGGCCCGTCGACATCACCCAGTTGGGTGCGAAAGTAGTCTGCCGCCGCAGATTTATCCACCTTTTCCAAAGTGTGGGCTATGTAGGGGCGATAGCGGGGCGGCGACTCCAGGGATGTGCCGTGACCCGAGGCGATCATATCGATCTCACGGCGGATGATGGCACTGCCCACATGGTCGCAAATCAGATGGTGAGTCTGCTGATAGACATAGCAGGGGCCCCTGTCGGCCACAGTAACGAGGAATACCCGCATAAGTGGCGCCCGCGTGACATCCAGCGGCGCTAAACCCCGCTTCCAGGCCTCCAGCTGCTGATCTGGGTCCTCCGCCTCCGGCAGGCGGACTCTGGTCACTTGCAGGCTGGCCCGGCGCAGCAGCACCTGTACCGGCTGCGCCAGTCCTTCGCTCAGCACGGCAGTGCGCAAACTGTCGTGACGGTCGATCACCATCTGCATCGCGGCCAGCCGCGCTTCAATCTGCCGCTGGTCCTCCATCAGCAGTATTGTGCCTATGACATAGGGGTCCCTGGCCGGGTCCAGCAAGTGGTGAAACAACACCCCCTGCTGCAGTGGCGCCAGGGGATAGATATCCTCTATATTGCCGGCCCCACCTTCGACGCTCTGGCAGATGCGGTCGATTTCCGCCTGCGACAGTGAAACCAGATTCAGCATTCCGGGTGTGATTTGCTCACTGCCCGGAGGAATGGCATTTGCCGGTGTGTCGCTCTCCCCCCGGGTCTCCAGCGGTTCGATCAGCGCCGCCATTTCGCGCAGCGAATGCGCCGCGACCAGGGCACCGACCGAAGCGGAATAGCCTTGCTGCTGCAGGCGCCCAAGCAGGCCCACAATCAACAGTGAGTGGCCTCCCAAAGCAAAAAAGTTGCCCTCTACGCTGATCGACTCTGGTGTCAGCTCCAAGAGGTCAGACCAGATTGCTACCAGCCTGTGTTCGCCTTCACTTTCCGGGGCCACATATTCCGTGGCTGCAAAGGCGTCGATGTCGGGAGCCGGCAGCGATGCCCGGTCAATTTTGCCGCTGGGTGTGCGCGGCAGTTCGGCCAGGGTGACATAGGCCGCAGGAACCATATAGCCTGGCAGTTGTGCACTCAGGTGGGCCACCATGGCGGCCTGAGCGGGCAGCGTCGTGCCACACACATAAGCCACCAGGCGCGTGTCCCCGAGGCGGTCGCAGCGGGCGTCCACCACCGCCCCGTTCACCCCATCCAGCAGCAGCAATTGATGTTCGATTTCACCCAGCTCAATACGGAGTCCCCGTACCTTGACCTGCTGATCAACCCGACCCACAAACAGCAGCAAACCGTCCTCGAGGCGCCTGACCAGATCGCCGGTGCGGTAGAGCCGCTCCCCTGCCCCGGTGGCCAGAGGATGGGGAACAAATTTCTCCGCTGTCGCGCGGCCACTGGCGTGATAAGCACGCGCCAGTGCTCTGCCGCCGATATAGAGTTCACCGATTGCCCCCTGGGGCAACAACTGGCCACTGCGGCCCAGTACATAACACTCCAGATTCGGTAACGGCCGCCCGATGGGCACACCCGTACTTTGTTGCCGCCATGGTGCCGGATCGACCGCCTCCTCCCGAATAGGGAAGACGCTAGTGCCCACCGTCGCCTCCGTGGGGCCGTATTCGTTGATAAACAGTGCATCGGGCAGGCGGCGACGCCAGTGGTCGAGGGTTTGCTGCGACAACGGCTCTCCCGCCACCACCACCACATGCCGCACCCCCTCATTGCGGGTGACCGGATCCAGGGCCGCAACGCCCTGCAGGTGGGTGGGTGTCACTTTGAACAGCAAGGCTTCCCGGGCGTAGAGCAGATCCTCCGCCAGATGACGGAACAGCGATTCATCCTCCGGCCAGAGTTTCACGAAACGACCCGCACACAGGGGAACATACAGCGACTGTACGGTGGCATCGAAAGCCAGCGGTGAACTGACCACGCCCCCCGCTATACCCTCGTGAAGAAATGTCGCAGCTGCGCCCTGAAGAAAGTTGGACACACTCCTGTGGCTCACCACAACACCCTTGGGCAGGCCGGTGGAACCGGAGGTATAAATAATATAGGCCGGGTGCTCTGGGGATAATCCCAGGGTTTCGGCCACCGGATTGGCGGCATCACAGGCGGCCAGTCGCGCCGTCGCGGCGGGCTCATCGAGACATAACAACGCCTCTCCACCCAGCGGCAGGCGGTCTTTAAACGTCGATTCGGTGATTATCCAGTGCGCACCACTGTGCCCGAGCATATGGGCCAGTCTCGCCCGGGGATATTCCGGATCCAACGGCACATAGGCGGCACCGGACTTGAGGACCGCCAGGAGCGCCACCATGGCATTGACCGAGCGACCGAGGCACAGGCCAACCCTTGCTTCCGGAACCACGCCCTGGTCTATCAGAAAATGGGCCAGCCGGTTTGCGCGGGCATTGAGTTCCGCGTAACTCAACCGCTGCCAGTGTCCCTCACTACCGGGCGCCAGGGCGGCGATTTTGTCGGGGGTTCTCTGTACCTGTTGCTCAAACAACTGGTGGATTAGCTTGTCGCAGACACTGTCCAGGGGGTTGCGCCCCCACTGGTACTGGTCGTGGGCCTCCGGCTCCGCCACTACACTTATCTGGCCAACCGGCATCGGGGATTTTGTCTCGATGCCAGTGAGCAGTGCATCCAGCGCCTGTACCGTATAATCAATCAATCGCCCGGCATCCACTCCCAGGGCATTGGCTTTCAAATAAAAACCGTCGCCCCGGTCGCTGACCGCGAGACTGAATGGGTAGTTGGTGCGTCCGGCATCGCTGTCGATACCCTGAATCGCATGGGACTCCTTCCCTGTATCCGCTGTATCCCCCGCGCTGTGGCGATAGTTGAGCAAGGCGCTGAAAAGCGGTACATCTCCGGCCACACCACTGGATGTCTGGGCCAGTGTCAACGCTGTCTGCTCGTATTCCAACAGACACCTCACCTCGCGATTTACCTGCTCCACGAACGCCAGTGCCGTGCCGGTGATATCCAACCGCAACGGCAGGGTGTTCATAAACAGCCCCAGTGTCCGCTGTTGCTCACTCCCGACGTGCATACGCCCGGACAAAACAGTCCCGAACACCACCGAGTGGCGATCGCAACAGGCGCCGACCACCAGCGCCCAGGCGGCGTGAAATAAAGTTGCCGGGCTGCAGGACAATTCGCTGGCCAGCTGCCGGGTGCGCCTGGCCAGCACCCCGTCCAGTTCTTGCTGGGCGCGTCTGAGCGCATCCGACTGGTGGTGGATATCGGTCAGGCCAAAGGGCAAGCAGGGTTCATCTATGTCCCCCAAACGCTGCCGAAAATACACCCGGGCATCCTGACTGTTGGCCCGTGCCAGAGCAGTTACCACATAATCCGCAAAGCAGCCCGCCGGAGGCAGTTGTGCCTCCAGTCCCGCCAGCACCGCCTCCACTTCCTGCCACAAGACCTCATTGCCCACATGATCGGCGACGATATGGTGGGAACGAAAATGGCATAAATAGGCACCATCAGTGATTTTCGCCACCACTATCTGGGGAATCGGCGCCCGCGATAGCGCAATGGGCGGCAGCTGGGATTTCATCAGCTGACGCGCATCATCCAGAGCCATATCCCGTGTCTCACTGATCTTTATCACTGTGAGCCGGGCACGGCGCAAGACCACCTGCAGTGGGCGCTCAAGCCCCCGGTGAACAATCGCCGTGCGGAGAATATCGTGGCGCTCGACCACCCTGGACAGGGCCGCCAGCATAGCTTCCAGCAGACCTTGACTGGCAACCCGGAAGGTCTTGTCCAACACATAGGGGTCGCGTTCGGGATTCACCAGGTGATGAAAAAATATCCCCTCCTGCAATGGCAGCAACGGATAAATATTTTGAATATTTTGACTGCCCCCCTCTATCTGATCGACCACAGTGTCGATTTCCGCCTGCGTAAGCTCAATGAGCGGCAGCAGCCCGGGGTGTATCCGCTCACAGCCAACCGGTAAATCCGCGCTGCCTTCGACAGTCTCGTCCGCGCTGCCGGAGGAAGCTTCCAGATGTGTGGCCAACTCGGCGAGCTTGCCGCTGTCGAACACAGCGCGGATCCCCACCTGCCAGCCGTGATCCTGCAAACCGGCAACAAGCTTCATTACCAGCAGGGAATGGCCACCCAGGGCGAAAAAATTTGCCTGGCGGCTGATCTCCTGCGGGGGTAAATCCAGCAATTCCGCCCATAGCTCCACCAGTATCCTTTCCCTTTCACCCTCCGGCGCTTCGTATTCCACTTCGCCAAAAGCGGCTACATCCGGGTCCGGGAGCCTCTGCCGGTCCACCTTGCCACTCGGTGTCAGCGGCAGAGCCCGCAGCGACACAAATGCCGAGGGCAGCATGTAACCCGGCAGTTGTGTTTTTAGTATCGCCTTGAGCGCATCGATATCGATCCCGGCACCCTCAGTGGGCACCAGGTAGGCCAGCAAGCGGGCATCCTCCCCCGACCTGCGGCATATCACAACTGCATCGTGTATACCCTCCTGCTCGCGGAGGATCGCCTCGATCTCACCCAGTTCGATCCGGTATCCACGGATTTTTACCTGGTTGTCGGTGCGGCCGGCAAAGGCCAGTACGGGCAGGCTTTCCGAAGTGGTGTACACATAGCGCACCAGGTCACCGGTCTTATACAGGCGCGCGTCTGGCTCATCGACAAACGGGTTCGCTATAAAACGTTCGCGGGTCAAGTCGGGGCGATTGAGATACTCCCGCGCCAGTCCCGCCCCGCCGATATACAATTCGCCGACAGCACCCAGAGGTACTGGCTCTAACCAGGGGTCCAGCACATAAAAAGTCACATTGCCCAGAGGGCGGCCAATGGGAACGAAACCACCGCAATTTGGCCAGGGCGCCTGGGTTTGATTCAGATCGGTCCGCACCGGGTAGATGCAACTGCCGACAGTCGCCTCCGTGGGCCCGTATTCGTTAATAAATGTGGCGGAGGGCAACAACGACTGCCATCGCCGCAGTGTGGATTGGGGAAAAGGCTCTCCGGCCACCACCACTACATGCCTGGCCGCCGGGCTCTGTTCCACAAAAGGTTGTGCCAGAGCACCCTGCAAGTGACTCGGCGTCAGTTTGAAAAGTAGCGCATGCTCGTCGTCCAGCAGATAATCCGTCAGGGCGGGCAATAACTCATCGCCCTCGGGCAGTAATTCGACAAAACGGCCGGCACACAGTGGCAGGTACAGAGATTGTACAGTCGCATCAAAGGCCAAAGGAGAGCTGACAACAGCGCCTTTGATGTCATCCTTAATGAAGGCCTCCATCGCCGTGGCTACGAAATTGCACAGGCTGTGATGCTCAACCACCACACCTTTGGGGCGACCGGTGGAACCGGAAGTGTAGATTATGTAAGCCGCACGGTGAGGGTTCAGCCCCAGCGTCTGCGGGTCGGGATTTGTCTCCAGTGCAGCACCCAGTGCCTCCCGGGTCGGACTGTCATCCAGGCAGAGTAGGCGAGCACCCATTTGCGGCAGCGATTCGGCCACCGCTCGAGTACTGATAATGACGTCTACACCGGCATCCTCCACCATGTAGCTCAAACGCTCCGCGGGATACTCCGGATCCAGGGGTATATAGGCCGCACCCGCTTTCATAATACCCAGCAAACTCACCATAGTTTCCAGAGAGCGCCGGATACTAAGCCCTATAAAGTCCCCCCGTGTGATTCCCTCGGCGATCAAATGGTGCGCCAATTGGTTGGCCCGACTATTCAACTGGGCAAAACTTAGGGAGCGGTCCTCATAGATTACAGCGGTCGCGTCGGGCGTAAGTGCCACTTGCTGCTCAATCCATTGATGCAGACAATCTCCCTGGGGATACTGTTGGTAAGTTTGATTGCACTTTACCAGCAATAACTCCCGCTCTTCCGCATTGAGCATATGAACCTGATCTATTCCCCTGGCCGACGGCACCTCCAGTTCACCGCACAGACTCTCCAGTAAACAGCCATAGTTACGGGCCATACGGGCGATCGTATCGTCATTGAACAAGTCGTCCTGATAGCTCCAGTGAATAGCGAGCCGATCCCCAATCTCAATCAGGTGCAATGCCAGATCGAAACGAATATTGACGCCCTCGTGAACGCCTTGCGAACCCTCATCGACGCTTAGCCCATCCAGCCCGTCACTGTTCTGCACCACGAACAAAATCTGGAACAGCGGATTGTACTGGCGATTGCGCTCCGGCCGCAGGGCCTCCACCAGCATTTCGAAGGGAGTGTGCTGATAGGCAAATGCGTCGAGAATAACCCGCTTGTTGCGCGTCAATAACTGCTCAAAACTCGGGTTGCCACTGAGATCGGTCCGCAATACGAGCGTATTGATAAAAAAACCGATCAGACCCTCCAGGTCACGGTGAGTACGCCCCGCTGTGGGTGTCCCGATAACCACATCCTGTGCGCCGCTGAAGCGCCCGACAAACAGTGCAAACGCTGTCTCGAGAAACATAAACAACGTCAGCCCCTGCAGCTCGCACTGACGCTTGATATTTGCAGTCAGCTCCGGTTCGAGCAGGTGGGAAAATATTCTGCCGCTATAGCGCTGTTGCTCCGGCCGTGGATTGTCCAGCGGTAGATTGTGGACTTCGGGCAGATTCTGGAGCTGCCCAGTCCAGTAGGCCATCTGTTTATCGAGAGTTTCCCCCTCCAACCAACTGCGCTGCCACGCCGCATAATCGGCATACTGATAGGTAGGGGCAGGCAGTGGATTTTCCTGCTGTGTGGAAAATGCCTGATATAAGGCCTTTAACTCCCGGGCGAAAATTGAAGAAGACCATCCATCGCTGGCGATATGATGAGTCGTGTATAAGATTAATTGACGTTGCTGGGACAAATGCAATAGTTGCACCCGCAGCATTAGATCCTCCGCCAGGTCAAACGGATTTTGCGCGTCTTTGAGCCTTAACTGACGGATTAAATTGGCAGCCGTGGCCTCGTTAAGTGTTGCCAGATCGTGCTGCTGCATTGGCATCTCGAATTCCTCAGCCACCACCTGGTAGGGCACACCGCGGTCTGTCTTGATGCGCGTGCGGAGGATTTCGTGGCGCTGCATCAGGCATCCCAATGCACGCCTGAAAGCGCCCTCGTCAAAGCATCCCTCCAGCATCAGCTGGCCTTGAATAATATATTGCAGACTTCCCTCCAGCTGATCGATAAACCAGAGGCGCTGCTGTGCAAATGACAAGGGCAGAGGTTGACTTCGTGATACAGGACGCAATGGGGGAAGTACAAAGCGGTCCTGAGCCTTGTCCAGAGACTGGATATAGTGCTTTATTTCATTTTTGTGTTGAACAATGGTTTTCTTCAGCTCATCGCTGATAGAACCTTTTTTAACCCGATAGGCTAGCTTCTCGTTTTTGAAATAAAAATGTACACCTTGCTCGCTCGCTGCAAGCAAAATTTCTTCAACACTCATGCAAGTGTCCCCAACACTTTATTGTATGCCCTGGCTGGCTGATTACGATAGAGGCTTAAGGAACCTCTGATTAAGTCAGTACTGTCTCAGCGGAGCCTGTGGCACCGCTTGGCAAGGCGCTGCGCGAAGGTCAAGGCTGGTTGTCCTTGATGAGCGCAGCAACAAAGTCCAAGTGGCGCCACAGGCCCGCCCTACGGGGCTTTGCGTCGCGTCCGCCCGCTGCGTTGCAGCCGCTTGAAAGGCAGCCAGCATTCCTGCGCGACTGCGCCTAACTGGCGAACGCGACGCAAAGCCTGAGATTGCACTGACTTAATCAGAGGTTCCTTAATCTGGAAGGGCGCTTATTATCTGTTCTGAGTCAGCCATTAACGCAGCCATTAACAGAGGATATTGTTGTATCAAATCCGCAAATTGACTGGCTTCAAATAGTTCTTTGAGATACTCACATTCGACAGATAATCCATTTTTATATTCCACCAGGCGCATATGAATACCACGATCTGCGATACCACCTAGACCCATTTCCGGCGAATAGTTGTGGCCTTCCTGGGAGGACAAATTGATGTAATTAACCTGGATAGTCCGCAGGCATGAATAATCGATATCGAGATCTACAAGCAACAACGTCATTGGGTAAAGTCGATATTGATAAGACTCGGATAGCTGTTCCTGTAAACGCCCGCAGAGATCAGCAAATTTTTCCCGGTCGCGCAGCTGGCATAAAACAGGCACCTCCATAGCAAAGCAACCCACAACGTCAAAGAACTTTTCACTAAGGCGCGTATCCGACAGCATGGTCATAATAAAATTATGCAGGCCGCTCATTTTATGCACCCAAAGCGCCAGACCACTCATTACAACATTGCTAAATAGAAAGCCATTCTGTCTCGACCACTTCTTCAGTTGCTCGAACACCTGCCCATGAAAAAAGAAACTATATTTTTCCACCGCTCCGGATGAAGGAAATATTTCTCGCACATAACCAAACGCCAGATTCTGAAAACGGCGATCCAGCTGCGACCGCAAACGCCGGCAACCATCTGCAAATCGATCCGCGTAGGATATGGCGGGTCGCGGCTCGCGCCCTGTGAGCTGCCAAAGGGGGTCGAAAGCGAGCTCAGAAGTCGCCAAAAGTTGGCGCCAATACTTTCTTGGCGCTGAAATATTATTCGAACTTAATTCTTCGGCTTCCCAGACAGCGTAATCGGTGTAATCCACCGATGGCTTCAGTGCATCGATGCGCTGGTTTTTCCCCTGCACCAATGCCTGGCAGATGGTCTGTAGCTGCTGCATCAACAGGTCCAGAGAGCGTGCATCGACACAAAGGTGGTCGATATGCAATAGCAGCCGATTGGCCTCAGCATCTCGAATCAATGCTATAAGAAAATGAGGGAGCTCCCCCAATGGAAGCCGCTGGCTAGCCTGAGCGTCGATCAGTGCATTTAGGATCAGGCTTTTATCCGAACTTTTTCTCAGGTCAATGGCATTGGACAACAAATCCACCTGGACTTGTGGATGCACGCGCTGAATTACACCATCGTCCCGTGCGTGAATTGTCGAGCGAAATACCGAGTGCAAATTAAATAATATCTGCACCGCCTCTGCGATCAGTGCATCATCCAAATTACTGTATGGCACCACTCTTTTCAACAAAAAAGACGGCCAGCCATGCACAGCGGCAATTTGCTCTGTCGCCCAGGCCTGGTGCTGAAAAACCGTAGCGGGGTATTGTTTCACTGAGCCTGATGAAGTGCTAACGTCATTCTCCGTCATTCAAGAATGACCTCCTCGAGATCTTCTTCCTTCCCTTCTGCCGCTCCGCTTTCCAGGCTCCTGGTCTTGATAATATAGGCGGTAACCTCGGCAGCCAGAACCCGGATCGTTGACTTTTCAAACAGCGTGGCCAGCGGAATCTCCACGGAAAATTGTTCGCGGATCATATTCACCACCTGGGTAGCCAGCAAACTGTGACCACCAAGGAGAAAGAAATCGTCGTCGATACCAATTTTTTGTAGCTTAAGGACATGTTGCCAGATACCACACAGCTGTTTCTCCACCTCGCTTTTCGGCGCTGCGTACCGGGACTTGATCAGATCGCCCTCTTCAGGCGACGGAAGCGCGGCCCGGTCCAGCTTGCCGTTGCTGGTGCGAGGCAGGCCGGGCATGAAAATATAAACATAGGGGACCATATAGTCGGGCAATTGCACTGACAGAGACTTGCGGAGAAGCTGGATCACCCTCTGTTTACGCTGGATAATTTCACCTTCATCTTCCGCGTCGGCAGTGATATCCGTTTGCATGGCCAGGTACGCCACCAGGTGCAGCTCGCCCGACGGCGCCGCTCGTACATCTACGGCGCACTCACATACCCCTTCAAGCAGTAGCAACCGCCTTTCAATTTCTGCAAGCTCAATACGATGACCACGCACTTTTACCTGGCGGTCCATGCGACCGATAAATTCAAGCCAAAGCGGCCTTCCTCCTCCATCGCTACACCATCTCACGGCGTCACCCGTACGGTACAACCGCTCGCCCGGCCGGTCCGCGAAAGGGTGGCAGACAAACCGCTCGGCGGTAAGCCCTCCGCGGGCGCGATAACCCCTCGCCAGCCTCTCCCCACCAATATACAGTTCACCCGCAATGCCGGGGGCAACCGGCTGCAATTCCCCATCCAGCACATAGAGCTGTGTTGAGCCCATTGGCCCGCCAATTGGGCAGGTATCGCGATCGTCGCCCCACTCGTGCGCCAACGCCTGCATGCTGCAGCCGATAACGGTTTCCGTGGGGCCATAGTGATTGAATATCTCGGCCGCTGGAAATAAATGCTGCAACCGCTGGTACAGTGAAGGGCTGAAAGGCTCACCCCCGATCACGAACACATGGCGGTTCTGGCATCTGCCCTCGGTGAGAAAAGGCAGCACAGCCATGATATGGCTGGGGGTCAGACGCAAAAGAAAATGCTTGTCGGTCTCCGTCAAGGTCTTGGCCAGCAGCGCCATATCGGCGCCGGGCGGCAGAAAATTGACACAGTCACCCCGCATCAG
Source organism: Microbulbifer sp. TYP-18 (assembly GCF_040932045.1). Classification (NCBI taxonomy): domain Bacteria; kingdom Pseudomonadati; phylum Pseudomonadota; class Gammaproteobacteria; order Cellvibrionales; family Microbulbiferaceae; genus Microbulbifer; species Microbulbifer sp. TYP-18. The sequence continues at coordinate 21,877 of NZ_JBFRBC010000023.1, read as the reverse complement.
CGGCAGAACCAGGCAGGGAATAGTGAGATCAAAATGCATTGCGCTGGCCACGAGCGCGCCTTCGAGATGATCGCGATAGTAGGTCGCAACAGCAAAATCGCAATACCTGGCCAGCGCATCCCTTGAGACCATGACGCCTTTGGCAGTGCCAGTGGAGCCGGAGGTATAAATAGAATACGCCAGGTTATCCCCGCGGGCTGTGTTTGCCGGCGCTCTGTCCTCGTGGCCACCCATCAGGCGGCTGCCCATGGCACCATCCACAGGCAACAGTCTTGCGCCTTCAATATAAAGATCTTCTACCAGATGTGCCTGGGTGAGCACCAGAGTGATCCCGCTGTCATCCAGTATCTCCTGCATCCGGCTCTCGGGAGTAAGCGGGTCCAGCGGCAGGTAGGCCGCGCCGGCCTTCCACACTGCCAGAATCGCTATCAGTGAATCGGCACAGGGCTCAAAACACAACCCCAGAGTCGATTCAGTACCCACTCCGGAAGCCGCCAAAAACTGCGCCAGGCGATTAGATTTGCTATTCAATTCTGCAAAACTGAGTTGGCCATCCGCATCACAGGCCGCTGTTCTTTCACCCCATTCGGACAGTGGATGTAAAAGACTGCTTTCCAGTGAAGGGGTCGACTTTGACGGTCCCCTCGCCGCCTCCATCAGCCGGTCTTTTTGCCCGGGCTGAAGGATATTCAGCGCCTTTATCGACCTGGTGGGATCGGCGACTATGCTGGCGACCAGCGTGTGAAAATTCCTGGCGAAATCCACCATGGTGGCAGCGTTGAATATGTCGGAATTGAACAGCCAGTAGATGGAAAGCGCATATTCCTCAACAGCGACACTGACATAGAGGTCGTGCTTTACATGGTGTTCAGCGCTAACTTCCGCTTCATTGGGGGAACTGGAGCTACCGAGATTGGTGATCGCCAGTCCACCGCTCTGGGCTTTGGTTTCCGCCGGGTTGCGCTCATCCAACTTGATTTGAAACAGCGGGCTGTGGCTGAGGCTGCGCTCTGGATTCAACGTCTCTACCAGCATCTCGAACGGAATCCACTGATGTTGGTAGGCCGCCAGTATGGTCTCCCGCTCAGTGCGCAGGAAACTTTCAAAACCCTGTTCAGGGTCCACGGTTGCCCGCAGTACCAGGTCATTGACGAAAAAACCGATGAGATTTTCCAGGTACTGATGGTTGCGCCCGGTAATGGCACTTCCCACTACTATGTCACGCTCACCGCTGTAGCGGCTGATCAGAACTTTCAAGGCCGCATGCATAAACATGAATACGGAGCACTGATGTCGCTGACACAGTTGTTTTACTTTTGCACTCAACTCTCCTTCCATTCGCGTGGAAAAGGATTGACCCTTATGCCGCTGTCGCGAGGGTCGCTGACGGTCCAGCGGTAGTTGGTGGAGCAGGGGTAATTCCTGCAGCTGTTCCACCCAGTAATCCAGTGACGCTTCCAGGCGATCGCCCTGCAAACACTGTCGTTGCCACAGCGCGTAATCCGCATATTGAACCCCGAGATCTGGAAGGATTGCGGGCAGGCCCTTGCGGTGTGCATCGTAAAGGGTGACGAAATCTCTTTGCAATATCGCCTTGGAAATCCCGTCACCGGCAATATGGTGCAGCGTGTAGGCCATAATGTGCTCAGTGGCGGACATGCGTACAAGGAGCACCCTCAGTAGTATGTCGCTGGATAAATCGAAAGGGATTTGTCCCTCTTCGACAATAATGTCACGGGCCTGCTGCCAACGGCGTTCTATGTCCGCTTCAGCAGTTAAATCAATAAGGCGCAGCGGTAGCTTCGCACCGGCTACTATTGCCTGCACCGGTTCACCATTGTGCTCCCTGATAACACTGCGCAACACCTCGTGCCGCTCCAATACCCCGTTCAGAGCGCGCTCGAAAGCCGTCTGGTCGAAATCCCCCTCGATCAGATAGTAGCCGGGCATATTGTACTGAACACTACCTTCGCCGATACGGTCCACAAACCACAGCCGGCTTTGGGAAAATGACAGCTGAAGCGGCTTGCTGCGGTCAGCCGGCAGCAGCTCCGGTAGTGCCTGCCGGCTATCGCCCAATTCGATATGACGGGCGAGGCCCGCAATAGTTGGGGATTCAAAAATACACCTGAGAGGAAGCTCTACAGCAAACTTCTGCCTAATGCGGCTAATGACCTGGGTAGCCAGCAGGCTGTGCCCTCCCAGGGCAAAGAAATTATCGTCTATCCCTATACGCTGCCGGTTGAGCAGTTCCTGCCAGAGCTGGCACAGAAACTCCTCGGTCGTCGTCTGCGGCGCACGGTAGACACAATGCTGAAAATCCGCGGCACTGAGTGCCGGCAGTGCCCGGCGATTGACTTTATCATTCGCGGTCAAAGGCATTGCATCCAGCACCACTATCGCCGCCGGTAACATAAACGGTGGCAGTTGCCGCTTTAGCTGTTCGAACCACTGGATTTTAAGATTGGACTCGGATTCCCGCTCCTCACCAGTCTGGCGGGCAACCACATACGCCACTATTTGTCGCACTTGCTGTCCATCAAGCCGAGTAATTACGGCGGCCTCGGAAATACTATCCATGGATTTGAATGCGGCTTCAATTTCACCCAGCTCAATCCTAAAGCCGCGAATTTTGACCTGCAGATCGGCCCTTCCAATAAATTCCAAGCCACCACCTGCCAGCCAGCGAACCAGGTCGCCGGTGCGGTAGAGTCTTTCCCCGCTTCCCTCTCCAAAGGGCGATGGAACAAATCGTTCCGCGGTCAGTGCCGGGCGGCGGTGGTAACCCCGTGCCAGGCCAGCGCCACCTATATATAGTTCTCCCACCGCACCCTGTGGTTGAAACTGCAACTGGGAATTTAAAACGTACAGTTGCGTATCTCCCAATGCAGACCCTATGGGCACACTCGCCCCAACGCCAGGCGTCGCAACAGGGGTACATGGATAGATGGTACTGCCTACGGTGGCCTCCGTGGGTCCATACTCGTTGATAAACCTGGCGCTGGGGTAGAGCTGCTGCCACTGGCACAACAGGCCACCGTATAGAGTTTCACCGGCGACCACCACCACATGAGCCACGCGGCTATTTCCAGTCAACTTACCGTGGGCATACAGTGCTTCCAGATGCGACGGTGTGATTTTAAATAATCGAGCGCTGTCGCCATCAAAATGCGCGCTGAGATCATCCAGCGCTTCGACAGTTTCACTGATCAGATGTATGCCGCATCCAGCGGCCAATCCGACCCACAGGGACCCCACAGTAGCGTCGAACGCAAGGGGGGAGCTGACCACCGCCGAACCTATGTGTGCCGGCACAAACTCTTCAATCCCCTGATCCACAAACTCCGCCACGCTGGCGTAGCTCACCATCACACCTTTAGGCACCCCAGTGGAGCCGGAGGTGTAAATCAGGTACATAGCGCACGATGGCTGATACACGCAAGTCAGCGACTCCACTGGATAGCAACTGCTATCCCCAATCTCGCTGGCGGTAGCCGAATCATCCACAACAACCCGGTCAAAATCCTGCGGCAGGGATTCCTGCCAGGCCTTCGTAGTGAGTATCAACAGGGGCCGACAGTCTTCCAGAATCTGTATCAAACGGTGCTCGGGGGCTTTGGCTTCCAGCGGCACATAGGCGGCGCCACTTTTCATCACCGCCAACAGGGCTATCACCAACTGCGGCCCTCTTGGAAGCTGTATCGCAATCAGCGCTTCCGCGCCAACACCCCTGGCCGCCAAATAATGCGCGAGCTGGTTGGACTGTGCTTCCAGATCCCCGTAGCTCAACTCGCTCTCCGACGTCGTTACCGCCACCTTATCCGGCGTCTGCGCAGCAACTGTAGCGATCCGCTGGTGCACCGGCAGGTAGCGCCGCTCCGAAGCCGGATTTCCGCGCCCGAGATCTTTGAGCTCCTGGCAGGCCCCGGCCTGGAGCAGAGGCAGACTCCCCATGGGACGGCGTTCCCGCCGGCACAACTGATCGACCAGACTCATTAACAGATACTGTAAGCTCTCCCCCATATTGCGAATGGTCGCCTCGGAGAATAGGGAACTACGGTAAAACCAATCCAGGAGGATGCCGTCATCGCCACAACGAATATCCAGTTTCAATTCAAATGGCAAATTGAGTCGACTGTCCGCAGGTATCGTTAGGGATTTCTCAACAATGTTTTCCCCCGCGAGATCCTGCACCCCAAAACTCAGTTGAACCAGAGCGCTATAGCTTAAACTGCGTTCGGGATTGATTTCCTCCACGAGCTTTTCAAAGGGGAGATATTGGTGTTCGTAGGCAGTTAGTATCGTCTGTCGATTGCGCTCAAGCAGGCTGGAAAAATCCTCACAATCGTCAATGGAACTGCGCAAGACCAAAGTATTGACAAAAAATCCGATTAGACCTTCCAGTTCTGCACTGGACCTTCCGGCAATTGGGGTCCCAATCACCACATCATCCTGTTGGCTCCAACGGGCAACAAAAACTGAAAAAACACTGTAGAGCAGGATAAACGGCGTAACCCGGTATTCCCGACAAACGGCTCTCAACGGTGCAACTATGCCGACATCCATGCTTAACGACAATACAGCGCCATTGAAATCCTGCTGCGCTGGGCGCTGAAAGTCCAAGGGCAACTGATGCACTGAAGGCATACCATTAAGCTGCTCGCGCCAATAACCGCAAAGGTGCTGCAGAACGGACCCTTTGAGCCATCCACGCTGCCATTCGGCGTAGTCCGCGTACTGTAGCGGTAATGTGGCGAGACTCGCCCTGGACTCAGTATGAAATGCGTTGTATAGCTGTATCAGTTCCCGCTCAAAAATTCCCAATGACCAACCATCACAGGCTATATGGTGCAATGTGTAGAGCACACAGGTTTTTTGCATGGGAAGTTGCAACAGGCGCACTCGAATTGGTGGCCTTTGCGCCAGATCAAAGTTCTTCTGCCGCTCCTGCTCACCGATCTGAAAAATGAACTCTGAAGCCCTTTCGATGCCCTGCTCCCTTAAATCCTCTACACTGAGAGGCACCTCCGGATCGGTAAGAATATGTTGATAGACACCGGTATCGTCCTCACAATAACAGGTGCGCAAAATAGCCTGCCGCTCCATTAAAGCTGCTATTGCCTCTTGCATCGCTTCTGGATCTGCTTCGCCCGGCAGCATAAAACGGCTATGCATATTGAATTGCGTGCTGTTTGGCTCCAATTTGTGGATAAACCAAAGACGCTGCTGTGAAAAGGAAAGGGGCAATCGATCCGGAGGAGAGTCGCCAGCTTTCAAGGGAGGGGGCGTAAGGGATGGCGAGGGGTCCGATTCCAGGCTGGACAAATAGCAAATGATGGCCTGTTTATGTTGGCGCACCGCTAGCTTGTCCTCCTCGTTCAAGGCGCCCTTTTTTGCCCGAAACTTTAACTCGTCATTCTCAACGTATAAATAAACACCTTTACTGATCAGGGATTGGACCAGTGAAATTTCAGGAGAGACAGCCACAAACAGGGCTCCTATAGCGTAATCGATAGGAAGTGTGAATTTGGGATCTTATTTTTCGACAGCAAGGCTTCGCTGCGAGAAGTACTTACACAGTACCCACTAAACCGGTAACGTATTTTTGTGGATTATTAGCCACTCTGCCAAATAGTTACTACCACTAATTCGGTATTTATGTCAGATTTTATCCATACGGCGATAAATGAAACAAACTGCGGACATAAAACCAAGACACCCATATAGGCAAAACATAGAAAAACCGTGTCATAAACAGTATTTCCGGATCGATGGGAAGGGCAGATAGAAAGTGATTCCCCTTGCATCAAGTAATGATTCGCAAAACCGCGAAAAAACATCACGACCAGAGAGTTCAAACAACATAGCGCGGTGAAAATATGTCAAAAAGCAGACTAAAGGGCGCACAGGCCAACAACCGGCAGCTCTTCAGCTAATACGGGAGATAAATGAACTTAACGTCCCTCAAGCACGGAAAGCAACTCACACAGCTCACTATCTTTGCTAAGCGCATCCAGTGCACCGCCATCTTCCAACTGCTATCACCTCAAATCTGTAGCATGAAGCCAGAATTGTGACTGATACCGGTCAACCAGCAGGAAAAATTTTGCTTCGTCGGCGGCTTATCTTTATTCTAAATTGCCGAGCAACACGCTAGGCGGGAATGGGCGGAACAGGGAAAAGCTTCCGCACGGGTGGCCACTAATTGACCGCCCGACAGTTTTGTGATTATCCTCTCCAGCGATTTTTGCTGTCGCTACATGCTAGATTGCCAATACTGTCACTGGTGGTGATGTCACCGTGATCAATAATGACGATGTAGCTGCAAATCCTCTCTACCAGACGCGGTAGATGAGATGAGTAAACTGTAGTCATTGCCGGCCACAATCAGTGCGACAACGACCTCTTTCACTACAATAACCGAATTGGCATCCATTCCTGTCTTAGAATCATTGAGGAATAATACCTTTGGATCGTGAATAACACCAGCGCTGATCAGGACTTTTTGTATCCTGACCTGGGAAAGACCCGTATAGGCAGCTTCTTTACGTCCACGAAGCCCAGGATGTTCAGGAAATCATGACATCACTGACTGACTTTTGCTTCGAACAAATCGTGTGCCCGTGCGATAAGCCAGGGGAGGGCGGGCTGTCCTAGATATTCGAAGTTTCCGGCCCATAACCGATGCTCCACTTGACTTCAAGTGGTAACTCACAAATATCAAGACCGTACATGAAGGTCTCACCATAAGTAGTTGGTGGCATGCCTACATAACCAAGGCTACGGCGGCTCCCCATTCCATCGGGCCAGAACAGGATATTGTTGATCAAGAAAGCACCGGGCTCTAGCCGTAAAGTGAGCTTGCTGTGGAAAAGTATAATTCGCGCCTGAGTGTATTTGCCTGAGATACGAGTCCCAGACTGTGGCGGACTGATGCTCCTAATGACTACTTCTCACAAAATTTTCCACCTGCCAGCAAATAACGCATAAACTACGGGCTTCCCGCGGTCTGTAGAACAGATGGAATCACAGAATAGGTTCGCTATTGCTTTTGCTTTTGCTTTAGAGTTTTTGAATGGCAGTGCAGAGCCACCGATTTAGGCAATGTCAACGTAAAGTTGGCCTTGGTTTGTGACAACTCATACTCACCAGCATCCGGCATAACTTAAAGAAAATTCAAGGTGGAACTTTCGCCTGTATTAACCGCCTAAACTGTGCCCGGAATACTGATATAATGGGACTTGATGCAATAACTGGTATGGCTGTCAAGCTCACCAACAATCAATACTGTTGGAAAAGAATAGGCCTTACGTGCTTTCCTATTTAGCACGTCATTCCCACATTTCATCCAATCATCTTCATATATTAAATTCCAATTTGAATATATGTAAGGGATACGATATGTGTTATTTTCCTGCCCAGAGGGCCCCAATAATTTCCTTCGCAACAATCACTGATTTGATATCGAATGCAATCAAAATCTCATTTTGAAACGCTGCTTGCGAATCATTCTGCGTAGCAGTTTTACTAATAAATTCAGATTTATGGGAGGAGGGATTCAGGGCACCACCTAATAATTTATGCCATGCCCACTAATACCGAGCGCTTACCGGAAAACGGCTGTCGGCCGTGAGCGTAACGCATATTATCAAGCAGCATCAAATCGTGCTCTTGCCAGTTAAAAACAATCGTATTTTCGTCATAAGCTCTGCGGATTTCATTTAAGTACTGTGTTGGAATTTTTTCACCATCCCCGAAATATACATTTCTCGGCAATACATCTTCATCGTAAATACTCAATAGCGACTTGCGCACATCCTCACTTAAATTTGAAATATGAAATAAGTGGGCTTGATTGAACCAGATTTTCTCATCCGTCCCTCGATGTTCAATGACTGCCTGGCACACTTGTTTGGTGCGCAGGCTTTCATTCTCCAACCACTCCCAGTCGATACTGTGGTTCTGGCAATAGTCTTCCACCTCTTTTCTATCCCGGGTTTGAAAAACCTCCTGCCAGGGCAAGTCCGCCCCACTGTAGTTTCTCACATAGAGCAGTTTTCTCTGCTCAAACTCGCGACGGGTACTCTTTGAAATGGCTGAATACACCTTACCGCTGTCGGCGATAGGCGTCGCACCACCTGCCTCGGCAGCCTGGACACAATAAAAGCCTATATACTCAGGCCACGAGGTGGCGTAAGAATTTTCGTTGTGAAGAGGAATAGTCTCGCCGGGGTGGTACTCAGACGATGTATAAACCTGTCCGCGCATTTTTGTACGTGGCGTGGATCGGTATTCGTAGTCCGCCAGAGATTTTTGGAAAATTTGACTTAACACTCTGCCAAGCTTTTTACTGCCTGGAATTGGCAATCCGCGAATCAGTAGCGCCCCCTCTTCCTGCAAGGTGGCAAACACCCTTGAATAATTTTCATTGAGCCAGTCATTGGCTTTCTCCCCGGTCAGGTTGACCTTTATACTTGGAATTTGACCGCACTGGTTTCCTATTTTACCCAGGCTTCCAGCGTAATTTTCCATCATTGCGTTTTCTCTTTTGAGTGCAAGGTTGAAGCTGAGAAGACACATTGCTACAAGCAGGTGACAATGCCGCTAGTACACACTTATCAAAAGCATTATTGGGCAGTGCCGCTCCAGCTCAGGTGCCTGTCTCCCGAAGTAGGATCGTCCATTTTGCTTTTCAGCAGGCGCTTCCAAGTGAAGATCGTAAGAGCTGCGACGATAACCGAATAGACCACCAGCCCCAAGTTGCCCAAATAGAAGGCCATCAGGTAGTGTCCAACAGCAAAAAAACCAATGGGTATGACGACTAAATAATAATCCAAAACCAAAGGTAAAGGGCGTGTCACTGAATTCATATCCTGTGAAAACGGCATTTTCCTGAACCTTAACCCCTGCAGCGAACAACCGAGAAAGGCGACCAGGGTGGCACAAAGGACATCAAGTAGGAAAGCACTTCCCCAACCAAGAGCACAAATGAAAACAAGTAAGATACAGGTCGGAACCACAATATGAAAAACAAACGCCAACAAGCTCGCTTTTACAATTTCATCCCATTTGTCGCCCAGCGGTAAGCTCTGGTAGACCCAGGCGGCTTGGTGCCGGTCACCATACTGTATATTGGCAATGGTAGTTACCATAAAACAGCTGAGTGCATAGATAAAAAGAAATAATGCGAAGCTGCCAGACAGAGTCTGCACACTAAAATGAAATTTGTCGTATAAAAATAGCAGGGCAAACGCCAATACGATTCCGAGTTGAGGGTAGACGCGAAGTTTAAATCCAAAATCGGTGGACATTAGCTTTGTCACCAGCATAAATATCCCTTTGCTCTCCGGTTTCCGCTTAAAAAATCGTCTGGCGAGGTAGGCATATAATCGCTGGTTTACCCAGGACTTTTGTTCGGCTTCCTGGGCGAGTGCAAGCTTTTCAAGCATAATTTCATAACGCCTACTGAACAAGCAATAGGACAGTCCAACTATGATAGGCGGAACAACGACAGCAAGAGTTGCCAGGGTCCCAGTGAGAGTATTGTCGCCCTGACTTATCCAGGCAATCAGGCCAGCCAACCAGGCCGGGGGATAGAACAAAAGCCAGTTCCCATTTATTTGAGCGCTCGTCAATTCAGCAGCATCGAAATTTTCGCTGAAGAAACCATCCACATAGAGATTTAGCGCAACAAGGCAAAACGCTGAGGCCAGAATCAAGGTATAAAACAGAAGAGTACGAATTCTTCCCGGGCTGATCAAGTGGCTCGCCAAAGCCAGCAGGCAGAATACTGGTGTCAGCAAGAGCGCAATGATTAGTACTTGGGAAACCATGAAGCCCAGGAGAGCAAGTGCGCCATAAGAATATGCCACAAACACAGCACTGAAGAGATTTAATGAACATGTCATAGCCAAGCTGTACTGCAGTGCATGCATCAGCTTTGCCAGTGACAGAGTGGGGGAATTTACCGGCATCGCTGCAAGAATATGGCGGTCGGACACATCGCTAAATACACTGGTAAAATGGGAGAAAAGCACAAAGCCCAGCACAGACAAAACTATGGTGTAGTTCAACACCATGGCCGTAAGTGGTTCCTCAAATACAAAAGCGAGACAGGGCAGTATTCCAAGGCACAAAAACAAGAGCATTTGCAGATGGAAAACCCCAATTCGGGCAAGCACAGTATTATGCCCCAGCGCTGTGTCCCAGGACCGGTCTTTCGCCTTGCGCTTGATCGACAGCAGCTGATCTACCTGGTTGACATCCACTGACCTCCCAGAGACCAGTTTTTGAAGAAATTTCCACAACATAAAACGGTCCCCCTGCACTTGCATATCACAGAGTTACTAACTTCATTCACAGAGCCAAGGCACCCATGTAGTCATCGGCAAGGCCCCGAATGGATTGATGACTTGTCAATTCGCCAAAGATGGCTTCCAGACTTTTCTCTTTTTTTAATGACTTCAAGTGTTCGAAGCTACCATCGGCCACAATTTCCCCGCGATCAAGAATGATAATTCTGTCACACAGGCGCTCAACTACATCCAGCATATGCGAACTGTAGAAAATCGTTTTGCCACACTTGGCCAGCCGGAGAATGATCTCCTTTAACAACAACACCGCATTGGCATCTAGCCCGGACATGGGCTCATCGAGAAATAACACATCGGGATCGTGAAGTGTGCCTGCTGCCAGTAGAACCTTTTGTTTCATGCCCTTGGAGAAGGATTGCATGGGTTGGTTTTCCCGGGAACTGAGTCCAAATACCGACAACAAAGCACGGGCGCGCTGTGTTATTGTTTGATCCGCCATGGAGTGCATGCGGCCGTGAAATAGCAGATATTCCATTGGACTCAAGGCATCATAGAGCAGAGCAACTTCCGGAACATAACCAATACGCCGCTTTACAGCAACCGAGTCTTTACGGAGATCGAGGCCACACACCTGGGCTTCGCCATGGAAGTCGCCGATGCTCCCAATCAGTATTTTTATTGTGGTGCTTTTCCCTGCACCATTTACACCCAGATAACCCACGACTTGCCCAGCGGCAACGGAAAAATTTAGGGATTTCAAAACCGTCACATCACCATAGTGTTTCGATAGGTTTTCTACCCTCATCACTGACCTTGGTTCGGACATGCATCACCTTATTTATATTGTCATTCTGCAAATTCCCGACTGCCCTACGACTATCAGGCAAAGGCCGCCGCCACCGTCCGAATTCCGGAGCCGGGGGTCCAATTGTTTACCGAGTGTACCCAATTGAAATTGTTCGCCAGTATAAAATCTCCTGGCGCTAATTTCAGAGTGATTTTGCGCAAAAAAAGCTTATCAAAATCGATATCCGAATGCACGCTACGTCTTGCCGGCCCCCAATCTATCTCACTGATATCGGTATAGTTTGGCGGCTCTTTAAACAGCTGCTCACGCCTGAGGAAAGTTTCCATAAATTTCAGCACGTCAAAGTCCGTTGTGCAAATAGAGTCCCAGTAAACATAACGCAAATCTTCGGTAATCAGAGAATGGGATTTTACCGGCCTTCCCAAGACTTCATACAGTTTGAGCTTGGAACTCACCGAAATTTCATTCAACACGATATCGTCGTCTTTTAACGCACCGTTTCTCAAATCCACGCGGAACATAGATCGGGCCTGGGCTATGTCTGCTGCCGTCGGCGTGCCGTCAAATTTGGCTCTGACACCCAGTTCCCGGAGATCAGCAAATAGTGGACTTAAACCATCCACATTCATTAAAACAGTTTCACCACCGTCAGTTGTATTCTCATAGCAAAAGAAAGACGCCAGCTGTAAGGTTGCGAAGCTGGAGCCCTCTGAATGCGGCGGCACCACATTGTAATCCTGCCGTTCGTTCACACTCATGTAATACTGTCCGATATTTTTACGCGTCCCCAGAGAAGAAGCAAAGGTTGCCTGCAGTTTCAATGAGTCCAGCAGCCCCAGACGCTTGGCGACCTGGTGTATCAGCGCATCGGCGTCGCTGCTTGAGCAAGACCGGATAAGAACGACTTTGTCTTCACGCAGGCACTGCAGAAGATAGTCGGCATCATTTTTTTTCCGTACATCTTCGACGATGAACAACGATGAAGAATCTTCTTTAATTATTGGCATAATTGATATTTCCGTCTATATCCCACAAACATGCTGAACATGGATTGTTAGAGCAATGCCATGTGTCGCCTCAGTTGTGTCACAACCTTATGGGAAGCATTTTTCATACTGGACCTAAAATGATCCCTCTTCAACCTCTTCATCATTTTGCACGTTATCAAGAATTGCCCGTGTATGTTTAAGTTGTGCTTTATCCAGTTCTAGCTCGACAAGATTCGCAAACTCTTGCAGCGTCTGATATTCAAACATTTTGGCGACGGGAAGATCAATGCCGAACTCACCCCGCAAATAATTGTTGAAACGCATCATCAGCAGGGAGTGCCCACCAAGATTCCAGAAATTATCTCCCACACCTACTCTGTCGCAGTTAAACATCTGTTGCCAGTACGCGCTCAATTGCCGTTCTACCGCTGAGTTCGGCGCAATGTAAGCAGTCTCGGGTTGCTCCGGACGCATAGCGCTGAGGGCGCGAACGTCAATTTTACCACCGACCGTCAGGGGAAAAGCCCCAAGGGTGACGATTCCTGTCGGCACCATGTAAGCGGGAACTCGGGACTGTAAAAATTCACGCGCGGCATTCCCCAAATTCTGTTGATCGCTAACAATGTAGGCCATCAAATATTTATTGTCGGGCTCATCTTGGCGGGCGAGAACCACAGCACTTTTGACACCATCCATTTGCAGCAACAGGGATTCAATTTCACCCAGCTCAATGCGGAAGCCGCGGATTTTAACCTGGTGGTCGATACGCCCTAGATATTCAAGATCGCCGTTTTCGAGAAAACGTCCGAGATCGCCGGTTTTATATAGGCGATCCCCCTCGGAGTGGGGGTTGCTCAAAAACTTTTGCTGTGTCAATTCGTCACGACGCAAATATCCCTGGGTTACGCCGCTGCCGCCAACGTATATTTCCGCGGGAACGCCAGTGGGAACCGGTGCAAGATGCTGATCGAGCAAATACAGTCCTAAATCATCAATTTTCCGACCTATGTTAACGACAGAGGATAACTCAAGATCCTGGCGACCGAGACGTTTAAACGTCACATGGACCGTGGTTTCGGTGATGCCATACATATTAATTAACTGTACAGTGTTTTCATCGTGGCGATCAAACCAGGGCAACAGTCGTTCCGGCTCCAACGCTTCACCACCGAGAATTACAGCGCGCAACGCGAGGGCAAGCTCCGCCTCTCTATCGATGTCCACCAGCTGGTTAAACAGCGTCGGTGTTTGGTTGAGTATCGTGACTCTCTGCTTAGATAACAGGTGATAAAAGTCGCGAGGGGATTGAGCAACAGAAGACGGAACCACCACCAGTGACCCTCCATGGCACAAAGCACCAAACATCTCCCATACTGAAAAGTCAAAGGCGTAAGAGTGAAACAGAGTCCATACATCCTCGCGGGAAAATTGAAAATGTCTATCTGTGGCGAGAAACAAACGGACGACATTGCGGTGGCTAACCAATGCCCCTTTGGGATTTCCCGTGGAACCCGAAGTGTAAATAATATACGCCAAATCCTCTGCAGCGCTTTTAATCAGCGCCGTTGACTGGATTTCGAGGTGAGAGGGGCCCGATGCAGAAGCCTTTCTGAGGGTGTCCAGAGTTATGCACTCAAACGGTCTTTCGGCGCTCAACTTACCGATTAAATTCTGTGTAGTTACCACGAGATCGAGTTCGGCATCGTCAATTATGTAAGCAATGCGGTGCTCCGGCTGTGTGGGGTCCAGCGGAACATATGCCGCCCCAGCCTTGAGGATGGCGAAGATAGCGATTACGACATCAGGCGAGCGTTCCAGGCAAAGTCCTACTCGCGCGCCGCTGCTGGCACCCGCCGCACACAAATGATGGGCAAGCCAATCCGCCCGGTGATTAAGCTCCGAGTAGGTTAAATGGGCGGCGCATCCACCTGTATTGGTAACCACTAGTGCCGTGGCCTCCGGCTGCCATTCAGCCTGGCGCTCAAATAACGCTTCGATGCGGTCACAACAGGGATGGTCGACCACAGTATTCCACTGATGTAAAAGCCTTGTGGTTTCGGCTTCACCCAGCAGACGTCCTTTGTGGATGGGATCTTCGTTCTCTCCCAGCGCTTGCTCGAGAATATTGCGCATGTAGTGCTCAATACGCGCGCGAAACGCCTCGTGGAATACGCCGCCATCCAAACTCAGACTCAGTTCAAAACGTTGCTGCGATTCATTTTTGTGCACATCCATCAACAGGAAATAATTGGTGTCACTAAAGCCCCCCACTTTAACCGGACCACCTGCAGAGGGTTCGCTTTCCGAAGTGGAAGACGCTACAGACTCATTTCCTGTTGGTTGCCCTGCTCGTTGCCAGTTGGTGAAATTAAACAGAGACCCGGAAAATTCGTAACCTGTCAAGCGCTGTATTTCAGCCAGGGGATAGTGTCGGTGGGCATGCTGCTCGCGCAACTCCCGGTCCACAGCCGCGATGAATTCTCGCCAGCTTTTTTCACGCAAACTGACACTCACGGGCAACACATTGAGAAATACGCCGACCATGCTCTCGCCGCCGGCGATTTCAGGCCTCCCCTGGGTCGCCACGGGGCCGGCCACCTCATCGCTGCCGTCAAGTAGTGCTAGCAACACCAGGTAACAGGCACACCACAGGCTTTTCTCTTGCACGCCGAGCTGCTTACTCAACTCAACCACACGGTCGTGATCGTCTTTTGTCACATCCCAGGCAATCACGCCACTAGCGGACTTCTTGGCTGTCACCCACCAGGGCAAACGCATTCCTTCTACTTTCTCGAGCCAGTAATCACGCTGTTCCTGTGATTCAATGGCTTCGAGTTCACGCACAATAAATTCATTGTAAGAGGGAAGTACTCTTTTTTCAGGCAGCTGGTGGTGATCTATGAGTTGGCGATAGACCTGATAAAGCTCGTAGGTACAACTTTCCAAACTCCAGCCATCCCAAAGGGCATGATGTACATACATACCCAGCAAAAATGTCTGATCCGGTAGCAAATGTACTGTCGCACTCCATAGTCCGACAGTCGTGTCAATACCTTCGCGTTTTTGTTCCTGCATCCATACTTCAAGCGCAGGGCCGACCTCATCAGGGTCTGCATCACTTAAATTGTTAACACATACTTGAGGACGCTGGTGAGTCGGGATTATCTGTAAAGGACGCTCTGCGTGCACAAAATACACACTTTTCAGTATCGGGTGGACCGACATCAGATACTCAAATGCTCGCTCAAATACTGCTTGATCCCAGCGGATATCAAACTGATAAATTTGCAGATTTTCGTAAAGATTCAGACCGGACTGTTTAAGGGCCAGCAATACCATGCCTTCCTGCATCATGGAAAGAGGAAAAGCGTCTTCGACACAGCCCTTACCATAATGTTCGTCAATCGCGTGCTTTTCTTCTTTAGTAATCAAGGTAAATGGCTCGAGCTTACGCGCTGTTTCCCGCATGAAGGCCCCTCTGTCCACCCCTTCGGCCAAAGTGGCAATCGTCGGGTAGACAAATAAGTCTTTTACAGAAAAATGAAGCCCTCTTTTATTGGCCTCGGCAACCAGAGCAATAGAACGAATGGAATCGCCACCTAAGGAAAAATAATTATCCTGCACGCCAACTCTATCGAGATCAAGATGTTGCTGCCACACCTCACACAGGGTTTTTTCCGTCGGTGTACTCGGCGCAACAAAATGCCTATTGCGCCCTTGATCAGGTTCAGGTAGTGCGGCCCTGTCCACCAAGCCATTGGTTTTGCGCGGTAAATTGTCCATGCATACCACGGTATTTGGCAGAGGCAGCAATGCCTTTTGATAGCGCAAATAACTCAGTACTTTACCAGCCGCATTACCTCTGTCGATCTTATCCTGCGGCACCATATACAGGTGCCAGCTCCTTCGGTTCTGCTCGTGTCTGGATGTCAAAGCAAATTCACGATTTAGTGACCAAGCTTCCAGATGTGGCCTCAGTACGGAATAGGAAAGATAGTTTGACTGTTGAGCAACAGCTGGAAAATCCACTTCATATGAATCCTGGTCGACATAGATTTCTCTTTCCCCACGAGCCAGTTGGCGAAGAGTTTGCAGACATACCGCCAGTTGTCGGTTTAATGGTGTAAATATCCATTGCTCAAGGACTTGCGTGGCCAAAGACTCTTGCCTTTGTTCATGAATCAGTAAAGACAGCGACTCCCCGGAAATCAACTGGGTCTCAATTTCACCCATGTCATTCTGAAGAAACAGACAAACAGACGTGCGTTTTGGCTCCTCGAGAACCCTCGGTATGTGAGCGCCCTTAAGGCACTCATCAGCGCTGAGCCAGTTAAGCTCTTTGTATTCACCACTTCGCTTCAGATTCTCCAGTCTCGGCGAATCCACCACCACACCATCGAGTTCAACGATATCCAGTAATGCCTCAACGTGCAATTCAGGCAATCGTGTGTCGAGCGGTACAACACACCCGCCCAAGTATTGTGAAGCCAACAAGGCGGGTAGCAGCGTTTCCACTGTATCCAGATGCAAGCCGATTCGACTTCCTTCACCCAAACCATTATCCAGAAGGTAAGAGGCGAACTGTTCGGTACGTCGATTAATTTCGCAGAAGTCCCAGGCGGTGCCCGAGGAAATAAAGGCCGTACCGCTTTCACTCATATCGCGTAGGGACGCAAACCAGGGAGCGATAGAGGATATATTTGACCCTAGAGGCTCTAGATTAGTGGCGACAAGCCCATCGGTGTTTTCCTTTTTAGTCGGACGCCGATAATCCTGTACTCGCATCTTCGGCGCAGTAATGATTTTTTGCAGTAATTCCTCATACTCACGCAATATTTCAATCACGCTCGCTTCATCAAATAGATCGGTGTTGTACTCCATGCCGCCCTGAAGCCCTCCAGATCCGTCATGAAGAGTAAAAGTAATATCGAAGCGAGAGACGCCCTCATTAGCAGAACCTGTGTTATCACCATCAAATGCCAGGGGCTCGATGGAAAAGTCCGGCAACGCGACGCGTTCAGTGGGCGTGTTTTGTAGTGCAAACATCACTTGAAATAACGGTGAGTGAGAGGGGTCACGATTCGGGTTTAACTCTTCCACTAAATGTTCGAAAGGCACATCTTGATACGCGTAACTCTCCAGGGCCGTTTCTCGCACTTGTTTTAGCACATCCACAAAGCGCGGGTTGTGATAGAGGTTGACACGCATAACAAGAGTGTTGACAAAAAAGCCTATCAGACTTTCTTGGGCTTTGTGCGTGCGGTTGGCAATGGGCGAGCCCACCGCCAGATCTTTTTGTCCGCTATAGCGGCTGAGTAATACGCTAAAAGCTGACAATAAGGTCATATACAGGGTAACCCCCTGCTCCTGACTAAAGGCTTTGAGCTCATTGCTCAATGGTGTCGACATCCTGATCGGAGTAAAACTGCCCCTGAAGGTCTGCTCTGCTGGACGTGGCCGATCCGTGGGAAAACTACACAGCGGCGGCAGATCTTCTAACTTTTTCTGCCAGTAGCCAAGCTGTGATTGGAGCTGTCCATCATCAAAACTTTTTCGTTGCCATACGGCGAAGTCCGCGTATTGGATGGGCAGGGGTGCAAGAGGGTTATCACCGTCTTTTTTAAACGCCTGATACAGGGTCACCAGTTCTTCAAAAAACACACCTAGGGACCAACCGTCAGAAATACTGTGGTGCATGGTCACCAACAACGCATAGGACTGGCTCTCACGACAAAAAACTAGACGTATTCTGCATAAACTGTCACGCTGTAAGTCAAAGGGATACACCCGTTCCCGATACGCCAGCTCACGGACAGCTGCTTCACTCTCAAAAATCTCAAGATCAATGGTTTGCCCTTTATCCGCCTCAATACGCTGCGTGACGACATCGCCCTCCTGCACAAAACGCGTACGCAATACTTCGTGGCGACGAATAATTTCCGTCAGGGCTAGGGTCAGCGCTGCAACCTTCACATCACCGCTCAAGCGCAGGGCCAGAGGCATGTTGTAAACGGCATTGGGGCCCATGTAACTACTCAAGAACCACAGCCGCTGTTGAGCGTATGAAAGAGGCAGGGGTTGACTTCGATCCACAGGAGCGAGGGGCTGAGTACGGCCTTGTGTGTTCAAAATAACAGCGTCAATGGCGGCCGCCTGATCGCACAATATTGGGGTTTCAAACAGCGCTCGCACTGGAAACTCGATGGCGAAGAGCTCGCGAATTCTCGCCCCCAATTGCATGACTAACAGGGAGTGCCCCCCGCGTTGAAAGAAATGTTCGTCGCGCCCAATACTTTTTCTTCGTAGTAAGCCGCACCAGATATTTGCCAGCAGTTCTTCCGTTGCGTTTTGGTGACGCACATGCGTGGAAGGCGCACTGCTCAATTCGGGGGCAGGTAAGGAGGAGCGATCAACTTTGCCGTTTTCTGTCAACTGAAAACGCTCAACGACCACCAGCGCAGCCGGCAACATATGGCTTGGTAGTTGCTCTGTGGCAAGCGCAAGCAGGGCTTCGGTCAAGGCTTCTCGCGCCTCTTTGTCACAAGGTGCATTGACAAAACAGTCACCGACAGCGACATAGGCTATCAATTCGGCACCGTCTGTCCCATGCCTGACAGTTACCACGGCATCCTCAACTTGAGCGTGGCTTACAAGTAGGGCCTGAAGTTCTCCGGGCTCAACACGAAAGCCGCGAATTTTAACTTGCTCATCAATACGTCCGGCAAATTCCAGCTTGTTCTCGCTTGCCTCGCCTTGTGGAATTTGCCTGACAAGGTCACCGGTGCGATAAAGGCGTGCGCCGCCTTCGCTGGCAAAGGGATTTGGTATGAATTTTTCCGCTGTCAGCCTTGGATTGTTCAAATATCCATGGGCAAGTCCTTCTCCACCTATGCACAGTTCACCGAATACGCCGGTCGGCAGTAGATTTTGGCCGCTCATCACATAAGTTGTTTTACCACTCAGTGCGGTGCCAATAGGAGCAATTCCCGCTTTCACTGCGTCGTGGTCCAACTCGCAACACACGGCAAAGGTGGTGGTTTCCGTTGGGCCGTAACCGTTTAAAACCTTCGCGGGCTTGTGGTCAATAATGCCTTTTAAGGTATCTAACGGAAAGGCTTCCCCACCAACTATGAGAGCCCTGAGGCTTGCAAACGCATCTTTTTTCTCAAGCGATATGCGTTTAAACAAAGCCGCTGTCATAAAGCCTGCAGATATTTTGTATTGTAATAACAATTGCGCAAGGGTTTCACTGTGCAATATCTGGTGTTTATCCAGCACAACCAAGCGACCACCGGCCATTAGGATGGGCCAGACTTCAAAGGTGAGCGCATCGAAGGCATAATTTGCGATTTGTGCGACGACATCATTGCGACTTACGGCTATAGCGTTGTCATTCCTGGCCAAGTGCAAAATATTGTCGTGGTCGATCAATACGCCCTTGGGCCTACCACTGCTGCCAGAGGTGTAATTGATATAGGCGAGTTGTCGGCCATTGAACAGCCTCGCCAAGGCTATTTTATGCGCCTCGTACGCCACACGACACGCCCGGGCGATATCTAAACGGGGAACCTCGCCAAAGGCATCGACCGCCGTGGTAAACGGGTGTACCAGAACCAAGTCCAGTTCGCTGTCCCGCACCATAAATTCCAGGCGTTGAGGTGGATATTCCGGGTCCAAAGGCACATAACAGGCACCTGCTTTTAAAGTCGCCAGCAGCCCGATAATTAAATCTGCTGAACGTTCGACACAGATACCGACCTTCGACCCGACCCTTATGCCTTGGTCCGCAAGGGCACAGGCGAGGTTGTCAGATCGCCGATCTAGCTCCCGATAACTAAGACTCGTGTTTCCATGCACCAGGGCAATGGTATCCCCCTGGTGTTTCGCTTTATGCTGAAAGTGCTGATGCACACCCAGAGCGCCCGTGTCCTGGACATTGCATTGAGCCGGCGCCCCAAGCTCTGGGTGTTCTCTTTTTAGCAAGGCCGACAGATCGATCTTACTTCCAGTTTGCGAGAGAAGGACACGGGTAATGTCCAATACATAGTTTTGCAGTCGCTGGCGAAAGCGGTCGTTAAAAATTTTCGTGTCTAGGCTAAGGTCAAAACCAAACTGTTGCCGTTGTTCATCTTTGTAGACGTCCATTAGTAACAGATAATCGGTTTCCGCCCAACCGCCAAGTTTGGTAGGCGCGACGGTATTATATTCGGGATTAGCTTGCCCTGCGGCAGGCGTATCTTCAAAGGCGGCACTGTCCCCCCCGTAATATACGTGCCAGTTGGTGTAATTAAACAAGGTTGCGGAAAAGTCTAGGCCGCTATCTTTTTGCATTTGCGCCACCGGGTAGTTCCGATGGCGGTGTTGTTCACGCAGGACTTGGTCTACGCTAAGGATAAACTCTGACCAGGATAGCCCACAATGAGAAACCTTAAGAGGCAGGGCGTTGACAAAAACCCCCACCATTTTATCCCCATCAGGTATTTCCGGGCGTCCCTGACTGGCCACCAGTCCGAGTATTTTATCCGAGCCGTTTAACAGGTGAAGTAAAATCAGGTAGACGGAACACCAGAGGCTCTTTTCCTGCACACCGAGCCGTGCTGCGCATTGCATTACCTGAGCACTTGTCTCGTCGCTTATTGCACTGGACATACGCAAACTTGGAGCTTTTTCGCGCCCGCTCCACCAGGGCAGGTGCGCGCCTTGCAAGGTGGACTGCCAGTACTGCTGCTGCTCTTTCGAGGCCAGGGCCTGCTGCTCAAGGGCGATAAAGCGGTTGTACGAAGGCAAAGGCGTATAGACGGGCAATGTCTCACCCCGGCGCAGGCGGGCGTAGGTGCCATAGAGTTCGGTGGTAAAACTCTCCAGGCTCCAGCCGTCCCACAGGGCGTGGTGAATAAACATACCGTAGATAAAACGCGTATCTGACAGCACCTGTACCGTCCCCCGCCAGACTTCCACCGTGGTGTCGATGCCCGCGGCTTTTTCCGCGTCCATCCACTGGTCCACGCGCGCTTTGATTTCCTCTTCGCTGCGTTCACCGCCATGCTCATCGCGCAGATCAATCACCCGCAGGTTCGGCTTTTTGTTTTTTAACACCAACTGCAAAGGGCGCTCACCTGCGAGGTGGTAGACGCTTTTCAACATCGGGTGCTTATCCATCAGGTAGGCCAGCGCACGTTCGAACAGGGGCCCATCCCAGGCATCGGATACGTGGTAAATCTGCAGGTTTTCGTACACGTTGAGGTGGCGCTGTTTGAGAGCCAGCAGCACCATACCCTGCTGCATCATCGACAGCGGAAAGGCGTCCTCCAGAGTGGATAAGGCCGTGTGCTCTTCAAGGGCACTGCGCTCACTCTCGCTGAGCAGAGAGAAGGGGGCGATGGCTTCCCCCTCGTCTACACCAGTGGCACCGCCGGCATCAATAGCGGCTGCCAGGCTTCTAACCGTGGGGTGTTCGAACAGGTCGGTGATGGCAAAGGTCAGCCCGGCCGCATTGGCCTCTGCCACCAGGGCGATGGAACGGATGGAATCTCCACCCAATACAAAGTAATTGTCTTCCACACCGATATTGTCGCGCTCCAGCTTCTCTTGCCAGAGGGCGAGCAGCCGGGCTTCGGTATCAGTGGCCGGAGGAACTGGCAGGGAGTCACTGCCCCCGCGTTCGGGTTCCGGCAGGGCCCGGCGATCCAGGCGCCCGCTGGCCTCGCGCGGCAGGCCCTCAAGAGCGACAAAGGCCTCCGGCAGAGCCTGGCCTGTCAGGCGCAAGT